>JAFTAC010000463.1 GCA_017458805.1 Victivallales bacterium
ACAATTCCGCTGGCCTTGTCAGTTGTGATGGCGTATCGTTCCATAACCCATTCAATAGCCGACTTGCCGTTAAGCATATATTCGTATGCCTTCAACGGCACATTCTCTATCTGGATGTAATCGTTGAAGATGATGGTTCGCTTGTCGTCCTTGGAGATAAACCGCATCTTTTCCACATGGAAGTTTCCTAAGTTTTCACCTCGAACAAGCACGTCCTGGCACATGGGATATGTCTCGTAGTTCAGATGAATATCAGCCAGTTTTCTGCCGATGGTTTGGAATGCCTTAAATGTCGAATAGTCCTCTGGCAGTGGAATGTGCGGCAGGGATTTTTTCAAATCGGCTGAAAAACGCTGGCGATAGTCTGGGCTATGTAGCAATCCATAGACGTAATAGAAGATGTCTTCCTTTGTAATCTTCGGATTCAAATCCCTGCAACGTTTCAAGATAAAATCACTGATGCCATCTCGTTTGATGTATCCTTCCTGTCTGTCAAAAAGATCAAGTTGCCTATCATCTTGATTTTCATAATAGTACATTGGGAAACATTGGCTTTTGCCAATCAATTCCAAGTCTGGAATCGTGTCAGCTATTATGCAGGAAAACTCTTTGGTTACTCCAATCCCAGAGCAGCAAATCACCAAATTGGAGCTTTGAGGTGTGGGAAAAATCCTTGGTAATTGGTAGGTTCTTTCCAGCACAGGTTTGTCGTAATAAAAAGCTTGTTTGCAGAATGGTCTATACATGGCTTCAGTAAGTTGTTCGGGGTGATATTCAATTGGAATCATCTTCTTTGCACGCTCTTCCAGTGTGCCTGACCAACTTATCTTCGATGACGAATACATTATACTTCTATCTGATGAGGTTTTGAAGCGTTCTACATGCTCGTTATAAATGGCTATCATTGAGGAAATATTGGAATCAACTTTGGCTTTGGAGAAATTGTAAACCCAAGGATCACGATTAGTTTTCACGCCACAGGAATACCATGGCACAAAGATAGTCTTGTCGCTCTTGCTTTCCTTGTCGCCAATTGGGATAAACGTTTCAAAAACTCCGTCTCGCTGATTCACCCAGTCATTATCCTGATTGGGCATGATTAAGGATAATTCCATTGCAGGATTGCAAATGCTTCCAAGTTCCTTGAGGAGTTTTAGTTTGTCGGTCTGCGGTATGTAATCTCCAATATCGTGATAGAAGATTGAAGCCTGACCTGTCTTGCCTGGATGCTTCACCAACAAGGTTATGGCTATTGGCGTGCGGCTTCCAAGACCAAAGACATTACCTCCTTCTTTTCGGCGCATTTCGCCAGAAGTTCGGCAGTTCCCCCTCAAATTGAAGACATAAATCGAAGAGAACTCGTCCGCGAGGCACTTGCGGAAACCAGAGGTCGCATTGCCATCAATCCCTGCTCCGTTTGAAACAAAAGCGATGATGCCTCCATTGGTGTCAGTCAGGCGGTCAGATGCCCAACGGAATGCCTTGATGTAGGAATCGTACAGCGAGTTCTTGTTGGTCGATGTGCTGTATTTCGCATACGTGTCCGCAATGCGCTTCTCCAACTTGGGGTAGGATTGGTTCTGCGCATTGTCGTTGGCGGATTTCTGGCCGACTGAATAAGGAGGGTTGCCGATGATGATTTGAATTGGCTGCTTTCTCTGGGCACGGACACGCTTCGAGTTCTGCGTGAACATCTCGGAATAGAGCGTGTTGGAGGCGTCGTTCTCGTCCTCGCCCATCTGGAAGGTGTCGGTCAGGCAGATGCCGCGGAATGCCTGATATTCGTCGCTGTTCTTCGCCAAATCGTGATAGACGTTCTCGATGTTGATGGAAGCGATGTAATAGGCCAGCAGAACGATTTCGTTGGCGTGGAGTTCGTAGAGGTACTTGCGCTCCAAGTCCTTCGGCTTGATTAGGCCGCTCAGGAGCAGTCTGGTCAGGAAGGTGCCTGTTCCCGTGAAGGGGTCGAGAATGTGGACGTTCTCATCGGTCAGATGGCGGTTGAACTCCTTTTGAAGCACATCTTCAACCGAGTGGATAATGAAATCAACCACTTCGACGGGAGTATAGACGATGCCCAGCTTCTGCACGGTCTTCGGGAAGGCGGAACTGAAGAACTTGTCGTAGAGTTCGACGATGACCTTCTGGCGGCCTTCCGCGTTGTTTATGCCGGCGACACGCTCAGCGATGGACTTGTAGAAACGAGCCATCACTTCTGCTTCAGTGGATGGGATTTCTTCATGCAGCAGGTCGATGATGCCCTGCATGGCCTGTGAAATCGGGTTGTTCTTGGTGAAGGAGTAGTTGCCGAACAGGGCATCGAAGACTGGCTGTGTGATGATGTGCTGCGCCAGCATCTCTATCGCCTCCTCCTTTGTGACCGATGGATTCAGGTCTTTTTGGAGGCCAGTCAAGAAATTGTCGAATGCTTGCTTGTGACTTTCGTTCTCGTCAAGCAGTTTGTGGATTCGCGCAATGTGTTGCTCTGCGATGTTGGCGACATCCTTTGCCCAAAGTTCCCAATAGCGACGTGTGCCGACCTTCTTGACCATGCGGGCGAATATGACGTTCTGGAGGTTCTCGTATTTGAGATTCAATTCCTGCTGCACCAACTTCTGACGAACAGGGGCGATATCGACAATGATGTGCTCTTCCGTCTCGCCGTCTTTTCTGCCTATAAGGTGAGTGTGGTCTGGTATCATCCCCTCTGTTGTGCGGCGGTTCAACTCTATCTTGTTGATTTCGGCATTGAAGCGGTCATCGTGGGCACGGAGAGCATTCAGCACCGTCCAGACCACTGCATAACTGTCGCTCTTGTCCAATGCATCCTCTGGACTCATGTTCTCTGGAATGATGACAGGGATGATGATGTAGCCATACTTCTTGCCTGGTGCTTTTCTCATCACACGACCGACAGACTGAACCACATCAACCTGTGAATTGCGTTTGGAGAGGAACATCACGGCATCCAGCGAGGGGACATCCACTCCTTCGGAAAGGCAACGGACATTGGTGAGGATACGGCAGGCATGTCCGCTTGTCGGCACTGATTTGAGCCAGTTCAGCTTCTCCTGACGCTGTGCGGCTCCCATAGTGCCGTCGATATGGTCTGCTTCAACAGCGACCAGTTGTCTGCGGGTTTCCGCGTCCAGTGTCTGATAGTAGGTGTCCTTCTGCTGATTAAAGACATTGCTGATGTGCTTGGATACGCTGATTTTCTGGCAGAAGGCGACAGCCGTATGCATCAATGACGGGTCGGATGCCTTGACCAGATCCTCGTCCAGAATCATTCGTTTGGAGAGGGCGTTTATGCAGCCAATGAGCTTGGCAATGTCGTCTGCCTGTATCTCGCCGTTTGAATCGGCGATGGCCTTTTGGAACTCCGCCGGAATCTCGCTTTCTGGCGTGGTGAGAACAAGCACTTTGTAGTCTGAAAGCAAATCCTTTTCGACTGCCTCTCCAAAACCGATGCGATAGACCTCTTCGCCGTAGATGGCAGGGTCGTCCATTGAGCAGAGATATGCCTCCGCTTCCTTTGCCTTCTCCTTCACATCGTCCTTGTATAGACGCGGTGTGGCAGTCATATACAGACGCTTCTTTGCGGGCAGGAACGCGTTGTCGTGAACCTTGGTGAAGGCGGTCTCGTCATAGCCGCCCTTTTCTGCATCCATTGATTTCAGGGCAACACCTGTAGTGCGATGTGCTTCGTCGCAGATGATGAGGTCGAAGATGCAACTGTCAGGAGCGTTTTTATTCAAAGCCTTCTGCGCCTCTGCGATACGGTCAATAGATTGGTAGGTAGAGAATACCACCAGCATTCCAGAATCCTGCTGATGCTGACGTTGGTGGAATTGTCGGACGATTTCATTCACATTGGTCGTGGCAGGCAGGGCCAAATCCTCAATACGGAAAGAAGCATCGTCGTTCTGCGTCTTCTTCTGCGAAGCCTCCACATCCGAGCAGATGCAGACGGGGCGTATAGGCTTTGTGGCGAAGGTTGACCACTCGATGAGTGTCTGGTTCAAGAGTGCGATGGAAGGCACAAGGAACAGGATAAGCCCTTGTCCATTGGTCTCGTTTTCAGCGATGCGGAGTGCAGTGAAAGTCTTTCCCGTGCCACATGCCATGATGAGACGGCCACGGTCATGGACGAGGAAATGCTCGTGAAACAGATTGACTGCCTTTTGCTGATGCTCCCGAAGAGAACGTTCCTTCAGAAGAGCGGCACCACCATGGACATCCTCCTCCAGTTTCTTCCAATCGACAGGCGAGGTCTCCAAATCGTAGAGACTGATTTTGCTGACTGGAATGGAGAGGTTCTGCAAGGCGTTTGACGCCTCGCTTGACCAGTGCTCTGTCGTGGAAATCCAAAGACGATGAGTGAAGCCGACCTGACGCAGTTCCTCGTCACGAAAACGTTTCTCCGATGTGGAAAGGAACGTATCCACATGTGCTTTCGTAATTTGGGTGTCCTGGTAGCACTTGCATTGAACAGCCCAGTAGTCGCCGTCCACCGTGCGGGCGACCAAATCAATGCCGACATCGTGGCCAGAGCCGAAATCCTTTCTGAACGGGAACTCCGACCACATCCAGACCTCCTTGATGACATTCTGATATTGTGGAGCCGTCAGCAACCACGCCTTCATAAGTCGTTCAAAGCGGGTACCCTTGTCCTGTTCTGAAAACGACTGTGTACGATATTTGTCGAGAATGTCACGGAATGTCATAAATTATCTTATCCTTAATGGTTTTGTTTGAGGATTTTTAATTACTATACAGCGTTTTTTGGTGACAGGCAACGCAAGACACTGGAAAAAGCCATCATAAAACGTTTTTTCATGAGAACAGAAGTGATTATCGCACTCACCAGTTTGTGAGGTTATATGTGCTATACTACACTTCATCTGTTTCGTGTCTGAAATAATATGAGCGTAAATGCCTTATGTGCAAGGACAAAAAGCTGATAATCAGTCTCTCATTGGAAAATCGGCAAAAGGTTTTACCCACCCTCTTATTCCAATTATGGTTCAAATTGATGCTTTAGTCCA
>JAFTAC010000464.1 GCA_017458805.1 Victivallales bacterium
ATGCGCGGTCTCTGCTGAACCGTGGAGATGCGCGGTCTCTGCTGAACCGTGGAGATGCGCGGTCTCTGTACCGCGCAATGAGAGAATAGGAGAAACAAATGCCCTACCAGGCAGCAATGGACATTGGAAGCAACTCCGTCAAGACCACGGTGGTTTTGGCGGAGCGACCTCTGTCAGAGATAGTAGCGAAGCGCAGCAAGGTGACGCGCCTGGGGCAGGGCTTTGCGGAAGGGTGGCTTCAGGACGAGCCTATGAATCGCACGATTGCGGCGATGGGGGAGCAGCTTGAATGGCTGCGGGAGGAGTTTTCCCCCTGCGATGTGGTCATCGGGGCCACCAGCGCAGTGCGCGATGCGGAGAACGGCCTTGATTTTCTGGGCCGTTGCAAAAGGGTGCTTCGCCTGGCTGAGATGCCTTATCTTCTTACTGGCGAACAGGAGGCGTTCTGCACCTTCCTGGGGGCAGGCTGCGCCGTCAAGCAAGGAGCCTTTTTCATCAATGCGGACCCTGGCGGAGGCAGCACGGAGATTTCATTCGGCCTGGCTGGGGAACGTCTCATGGGCTTCAAGAGCTTCCAGGTAGGGGCCGTCCGCTGGGGGGAACGCTTCGATTTGGAAGGCCCCAGCACGCCATGGGCGCGGGAAGACGCGCTCAAGGTTGCTGAAAGCTGCTTTGAAGAGTTCATCAAGGTGGGGCGGTTTATGGGCAGGATAGTTCCTTCCCTTAGCATCAGCGGCGGCAGCGCGTTTATGGTCGGCTCCCTGGCGGCGGGGCATCTCATCAAGCCTCCTGATTATGCAGTACCCGTGAGCGCAGAGGCGATTGAGCACCTGATTGACGAGCTGGGTCCGATGGACGTCGAGGTCCGCAAGCAGGTGCCAGGCATGCCCGAGGACAGGGCCAACGTCGCCGTTTCCGCTCTCATTATCATCCTAGCCCTGTTGCACGCCTTGAACTACACATCCTTCACGCCGAATCCGTATGGCCTGCGCCAGGGTCTGCTAATCGGCCTGCGGAATGGCGATTTCCTGCCAAACATGTAGCTAGTACTTAATTCTAGAAATTCGTGGCAGTCTGTATTGTTCTTTTGGGCTGCTTTTCCGTGAATGGCTTCTTGCATACGAGTGTATGCGCGTCGCCATTCGCAAAAAAACATCTCCAAAACTCCAAAGCATCATTGCCACGAATATCTACAATTAAGTACTAGTCGCAAAACAGAGGAGCCTTTATGCTTTCACTCCGAAGATACTGCACCCTCGTCCTCTTTTTGCCTCTATTGTTTTTTGCCGACCACTGCACGGTCACGATTCTCCAGACGGCGGACACCCACGCGGAGATGGAGCGCTGGTTGCGCCTAGCGACGCTCATCCGCCGTGAATATCATCCAAAGCAGACTCTTCTGGTCGATTGTGGCGATGCCGTGCAGGGCAGCCTGATGGCGACCATCACGCAGGGCACGGCGGCGATGCGTCCGCTCCAGGTGCTGCCATACAATGTCTGGGTGCCAGACAACCACGAACTCGACTATGGCTATAGCGCCTATATCGGCTTTTGCAACTCTGTCGGAGACAAGCTGCTATGCGCCAATTTCCAGCTGCCTGGGCAGGCGCGTCCACCCGCCTGGAAGCTCTTCAATGTGAATGGTGCGCGGCTGGCGGTCATCGGCATGCAGGCTTCCTTTTTCCGCAACTGGCTCGTCGGCAAGACCGCCTCCCAGTTCCGCTGTGAGAAGGCACACGAAGCGGTGCAACGTCTTCTGCCCGACATCTGTGCGCAGAAGCCCGATGCCATCATCCTCGCCATCCACCAGGGGTGGATGGAATCCCACGACAAGCGAGGCGTCAACGAGGTACGCGAGATTGCAGCCGAGTTCCCCGAAATCGACCTGATACTCGGTGCGCACACACACCGCCTTTTCCCTGGCCAGAAGGTGGGCCTGAAGAGCTGGTATGTCCAGCCAGGCGCACACGCGCAGTATTTGACGGTCGTCAAAATGACCGTTGACACGGAGGCGCACTCGGTCGTTGATATCCAGTCATCCCTGAAGGCTGTGACGCCCGATTTGCCTGAGGACGAGGAACTTGCAAAGGAGCTGGCCCCGTTCTTCCAGCAGCTCAAGGAGTTCAATGAGAAGCCATTGGGCATCGTACTCGAAAAGGAGATCACGGCGAATGGGCGGCCTGGAGTCTCCTGCCAGACAAGCGACCTCATCGCGCAAGCCATCGCCGAGGCTGTAGGAGCCGACGCCGCCTTCCACAGCCGCCTGACGGACGTTCCGCTCCCCGCCGGCGAAATCCGACAGCTGCATTTATTCGAGCTCATCCCCTACGAGAACAAGATCGTCAGTGCACTGTTTACCTCTGAGCAGTTGGAGCGTCTCATGGAGGAGCAGTGGGCCCTCCGCAACAACCCCTACCGCTATTCAGGTCCCTGGAACATGCTGTTCAGAAACAAAGGCGGCAAAATGACGCTCGTCTCCATCAACGGCGAGCCACCCCTTCCAGACCGACGCTACCGCATCGCCTTCAACAGCCACACCGCTGCTGGCTCTGGCAACCTTCCACTCCTCAAGCAGCTTATTGAAGCCCCCGAGGCACAGCTCTCCGTAACTCGCATCAACACTCGCCGCGCCACCGAACTCTTCCTCCGCGCCCACCAGAACGCCATCCAGTTCAAACAGTGGGTGTATTGACGACATGCCCACCCACAGGTTTGTGGTTTGCAACAGCGGTGGTAACGACGACGTCATCGTCGTCGCCGTGCCTGCCTTTAGGGGTGTGCCTTGCCCCAGCGGTGGTAACGACGACCTTAGCGAAGCGTTACTCGTCGTCGCCGTGCCCAACCCCAGGGTTGTGGTTTGCCACAGCGGTGGTAACGACGACCTTAGCGAAGCGTTACTCGTCGTCGCCGTGCCCGACCCCAGGGTTGTGGTTTGCCACAGCGGTGGTAACGACGACGTCATCGTCGTCGTGTTGCACAACACTAGGGTTGTTCAGGGAACTGCGACGATACTACCCCTGCTGGGGCGTTTCATTATCGTCCTTTGCCTGCACAAGACAGCTCCATCGCCATTTTTGCATTGCGGGTGGAAGAAATCTTGGATTGTTCCAGACATATCGCATTTGGTTGTAGTATTCAGCCTCTGTGCGAATAATGTGGTTGTAGCTATCGACTTGCCAAAGCCGTCCCTTGCGGTTCAAAAGCTTGTTGATGGTGTGCGCTGTAAACGACTTCCATGCCTTCAATATTTCCCGTTGCGGCGTGTTGCCAAGCATCTCGAATACGGTATGCACATGATTAGGCATGATTGACCAAGCATGAAGCAGATATTTCTGACCATTGTAGTATTCAAGCGACCCCTTGACAATCTGCGCAACTGCATCTTCCTTCAGGAGACAGGAGCCATACCCTGCGTCCAGATACTTTTCGACATTGTCGCTATATAAATACTGTAATCTTTTTACTTCTTCTTCTGTTAATTGACGATTCTCATGATTAGCAATTTCTAAAATGCTATTTCGTTCATAAATCCATCTTCTTATTAAACTCTCTGGAATAGAATCGGCAAGCCTAAAACTAACATGGTAAATAACCGAATCGGCTTCCCAATGTGGTAAATGATTACCATAGTATTGGGTGATATCAACATAATCCAAGTACTTGCCTGGAAATATAGAAGATGATGGTATTGAAGCTTTTGTTTCCATTTGATTCTCCTTTGTAAAATTCATTTTTTGTTTTTTAATCTGAATATAATATAGACAAATATGATATTTCTTCAAATTAGAAAATTGAAAATAATTTTGATATTTTTTACTAGAATTACATTGCGGAAACGATAGCTTTGTTACCCTGCTGTTGCAATCCACAACCCTGATGTCGGGCAACGCGACGACGGTGACGTCGTCGTTACCTCCGCTGGTGCAAACCACACCCCTGGTGTTGTGCAACGCGACGGCGATGACGTCGTCGTTACCCCCGCTGTTGCAAACCACACCCCTGGTGTTGTGCACGGCGATGACGAGGCTGTTGCAAACCACACCCCTGGTGTTGTGCACCACGACGGCGAGGGCACCGTCGCTACCCCTGAGGCATGGGCACCGTCGCTACACCTGATATCCCCAAAAACAAAAAAAGTATATAAATTAAAGAAAAAAGGGGAGAAGCGTCTTGTAATTGGTGGGTTTAGGGTGTATAATACTCTCAATTGTCATTTTTGAGAAGTATTGTGCCTATAAATTTGGTCAATTTTCGTCAGAAAAGGCAAGAAAACTGGCATGAAAATTGCTAAATAAACAATGGGCAATAGTCCTGTCAGAAAAACGGAAAAAATCAAAAAATTAAAATAAAAAACGAAAAGCTAACAAGCTTGAAGGAGTCTGACGATGACAAAGAAGAACAATGCAACTGTGCAGCGCCTGACGGCGGCGTGCCTGGCGGTCGTGTTTGCGATGCTGCTGGGGACCACCGCGTCTGCGGCGTCCATCGACCGTGACACGGCACTGGCCTTCGCCACCAACTGGCTGGCTGCGACCGACAACCCCCTGGGGGCCGACATCAGCTCACGCACTTTCGCCGACGTTGAGCCCTTCAATGCACCCGACGGCGCCACCCTCGCATGGGTGCTCCCCATGAACCCCAAGGGCTTCCTCGTCCTAGCCGCAGACGACCGCATGAACCCCGTGGTGATGGTCTCCGCAGAGGGGAGCTTCGATGCCGACAAGCGCAACCCCACAGTGGCTCTCTTGACGGCGGACTTGACCAATCGCCTCAAGGCCGCCAACGAGATGGCCTCGGATGAGCAGACGCGCGGCGCGGAGATTCCCGCCATTGTGACGGCCAACCGCAACACCTGGCAGCAGTTCAAGGAGCAGACCAGAAGCACGGGCAACATGGTCATCTCCGACATCTGGGTGGATGTGCTCCTCAAGACCCGCTGGGCGCAGACCGACGGCATCTACAACTACTACACGCCTCACATCTACGAAAGCAGCTACTCCTTTGACACTCCTGGCAACGTTGACAATATCTGCACGGGCTGCGTCGCGACGGGCACGGCTCAGATTCTCCGCTACTTCCAGTGGCCCCAGAAGGATGTCGGCGACGTCACCGGCTCCTGCACCATCATTTACCTGGACCAGAACGACCCCTCGAAATACAATGTCTCCAAGGGCATGGATCAGGCCTATGGCATAGCCTTGTCAGACGTTCGCTTCCGCGGCGGCGACGGGAACGGAGGGGCCTATCGGTGGGATCTGATGACCGAGGTTCCCTCCGCTGATGACAGCGTCAAGTCTTTCCAACAGATTGGCGCCCTTTGCCTGGATGCAGGCCTTAGTGTCGGGATGCTGTATGACGGCACCGTGCCGGAGGCCGGCGCAAACTATAATCCCGCAACTATCCAGAGCTCTTTCCAATATCAATATGCACGCGGTGGAAGCACCTACAGCAGCACCCGTGCCAACCTGGATGCACGTCGTCCTGTTGCAGTCTCCATTTCCTCCATCAACCCGCAGGGGTCTGGCCACGCGATCGTCTGCGATGGCTATGGCAAGATGGATGGTCGCTGGTACTACCACATGAACATGGGGTGGGGGGGAAGCCAGGATTATTGGTATAACTTCGACGAAAACTTCACCGAGTGGAGCAAGGACATTAGCTTTTCTGTCGAGAACATCTACCGTCAGCCTCTCCAGAAGAATGAAATCTCCGGGGGTGTGGTCGTTCAAGGCGCCATCCTTTCAGGGCGTGTGACGGACTCCCAGGGGAATCCCGTGAGCGGAGTGAAAGTCAAGCTCCAGAAGAATGGCGAAGATTTCCTGAACATGTTGGCATGGTATGACCCGATTGACCCCGTTGAGACGCCTGTCTATCGCGACTGGGATCAGGCCGGCAACAACAATGGCGTTTGGGAAGAGGACGAACTGCCGGGCGCTGACAAGTACCGCAACAGCACCGATGCAAAAGGCATTTGGGCCATCGACAAGGTTGCCAATGGAACCTACACCCTGGTTTTCGAGAAGGACGGCCTGAACTTCATGGGCGTCAAGGAGGTTACCGTCTCCGGCGCACAGAACCAGTGGGGTTTGAACATCGTCGCGACGCCCCAGGAAGAGCTTGCGGTCAGCAATGCCTGGAAGACGGGCAACACCCTATACATTAAATTTAATCATGCGGTCGGCAATGTCCAGGTGAATCCAAGCCTGATCACGGTTGGCGGAAGCGCCTTGAGCGCGAATCTGACATGGCATGTCTCCCCATCCAGCGACACCATCAGCATCGAGGGCGTCACGGGCAGTGGCGCGCTGGTCCTGAAGGACGGCGCCCTCTTCATTGATGTGGACGGCGAATACACGACGGACCAGGATGGCATGAACGATGTCCCTGTTGTGAAAGTCGTCATCTCCGGCTCGACCACCATCGGCTCCGCAGCCCCTGCCACCTCCAAGGTGACGGGAATTGCCTTGAAGAACACGCAAAACACCAAGGCCAATGAACTTGTCTATAAGGTGACCGGCACTCTCGGTGACATCAAGGTAGGTGACTTCAAGCTTCGCGTCCAATCCACAGGCAAGGCGGCCACCTTCCTGCCCCGTGCCTCCATTGTCAAGTGGGATGCCGCGTCCGGCGAACTGACGGTTCGTGCGCAGGATGGCGAGGCCAACATCTTCGTCGATTACGTTCCCGAGGATACTGAGGCCGACGCCAGCTTCATCAGCACCGCCTACTATATCTTTGATGACTGCGGCCCCGCCATCATCAAGGCTGACCTGGACTACACCAATAGGTTCGTGACCATCGAGTGGAACGAGATGGTGGAAGGCTGGACAAAGCCCATCGCGGTGACCGACCTGAACGTCATCCTGCACAACAACGGCGGTTCCATCACCTCCGCCCAGATTGAGAGCGTGACAACGACAAGCGGCTCTGCCATCACAGGCCCCGTCAACAAGATACGCGTCTATCTCAAGTACAATCCCTCTCTGGAGGTTGCCCTCAACAAAGGTGCCGTCACCAACGCCGCCAACCTCCCCAACGAGGATGAGAACAGCGATGTGATTGCCGCTTACAAGGTTCCCGCCGGCGTGGAGAGTGTTGAAGTCGTGGCGCGTGAGAACAAGGTTTTTGACGCGCTCAAGAACGCGGCCTCAGCCGCCAATACCACGCAGCCGATGCTTCTCTTTGCAAGCAACAGGCCGAGGCTTGTCAGTGCTGTGATGGGCTATGACAACTACTCGGTCCAG
>JAFTAC010000465.1 GCA_017458805.1 Victivallales bacterium
CCCGTCTTTTCACGGAGATCCGCCCGCGTCATGTCACGGTCTATCAGCAGCTTCCAGAGCTTCTTGTAGCACATTGCCATATTGACAGAATCCTCTTCTTTGAAGAAACTGGGGATATTATACCAAAAATTCCCGCCTGACTCAATAGCGAATGAATCAATTTTTCATTTTTATGAATATTATCTATGTCGAAATATACGAAAAAGAAAACTGATCACCTTCGTGTCTCATTCAATCCGCTCAATGTATTCCTCATCTTCGTCAATTATGTGCAAGGCTATCAAATCTTCGCGACCATATACACCCTCACGGATGATTATCTTCCTCCACGCCTCAGCGCTATCCCTCTCCTTCGGGTCATCACTGAGGAGCAGTTCGTTATACCAGTCCGCCCAGAAGCTCCTTGCCTCAAACTCCTCTGCGAGGGATTTCAAAGCCTTGCGAGCTTCGGCTTGCAGGACGGGGTCATCATCAAGGTGATAGCGGTAGTAGAACGCTTCCGCCGCCAGCCGATCCCTGTCTGCAAGCGCCAGCAGTTGGTCGTGCGGCATCTTTTCGTAGTCATCTTCGTCGTAGTCCATAGCCATATCCTCCTACAGCCCTGACAGCCCCGTGCCAATACCCATCAAGACGCCGGAAAGAACCTGTCCCGCGGCATCCGAGTTGCTTGCGCATCCAGCGCAGGCCAACAGCACAACGACAAGTGTTGCGACTACCACTTTGTCTAGTCTTTTCATGTTGTCACTCTCCTTTCAGCAGTTCCTGCACTTTGGCGATTTCTTCGTCGGACAGGCGCTTAAACGAATGTGGGACGTAATCCTCCCCGAACACAGATGCGACTGTTTTGTCGACAGACAGGGGCCGAGGGTTCAGAACCTCAAACGCTACCGCCTGCGGCTCGTTCTCGTAGTAGCCCGTGAGAAAGGCGTCGCGCTCCACACCATCTGCCTTGCATGTCTGCTCCCAAACCTCTTCGGGTGTTCCGGCGACGATCCTGCCGACCTCGAACACGGCCAGCAGGACAGCAGGCTCGTCAGAACTGCACAGCACCATTTCGCATCCCGGCGCGATCCATTCCGGGCAACGCTGGCGGTATTCGTATGTCTTCTCCCCCGACAGTATCTTGTCACAATACTTCTGATGGATCTTCAGGAGACAGGTTGGCCTTGGTCTGTCGGCGGCTTCTTCCTTTGCGGCGTTCTCCTTCTCCTCAAGTCGCTGCTCGGCTCTGAGTATGCCGTTACGCTTCAGCCTAATCCTCTTCAAAGTGTCTTCCATATCGACGATACCGTCTCCAACCATCTCCTTGATGTACATCATCCAGCTGAGAATGGCATCAACCTCGTCGAAGTCTTCGTAGTCGCTCAACTTGACATCATCTCTCACCCAGCTGAATTTCTGGACTTCCCAAAACATCTCTGGGCAGTCGCTTGGCAAGTGGCAATCGCAGTACCAGTCACGGCCAAACTTGATCTGCGGGAAATCGCTTCTCTTGTCATACGAAAGCAGGGCGTTCGCAAGATCGACCTTGCGATTTCGCTTTGCTGCATACGACCAGAGTTTCTGAAGAAAATCCAGCGG
>JAFTAC010000466.1 GCA_017458805.1 Victivallales bacterium
CTCCGTCCCTCCGTCCCTCCGTCCCTCCGTCCCTTAACCCTTACCATAACAAGGAAAATACAATGAAAACCATCACGTTGAACAACGGCATCAAGATGCCCCTGCTGGGGCTGGGCACCTTCAAAATGGCAGGCGAGGAGTGTGCGCACTCCGTCCGCATGGCCATCGAAACAGGCTACCGTATGATTGACACGGCTGAAGGCTACCGCAACGAAGAGCAGGTCGGCCAGGGCATTGCGGAGAGCGGTGTTGACCGCAAAGAGCTCTTCATCGTCACCAAGGTCAACTTCAGGTCCTTCGAGAACGCACGGGAGGCCGTGCTTTCCTCCCTGAAGAAGCTCCGTACAGACTACCTGGACCTCGTCCTGCTTCACTGGCCCTTCGGAAACTACTATGCAGCCTGGCGCGAGCTGGAGAAACTCCACGCGGAGGGTGTTCTTCGCGCCATCGGCGTCTCCAACTTCGAGCCAGACAGACTCATCGACCTAGTCAGCTTCAACAAGGTTGTTCCAGCCGTCAACCAAATCGAAACGCATCTCTTCTGCCAGCGTCAAGTGGAGCGCAAATGGATGGAGAAGTACAACGTCAGCCCCATGGCCTACGCGCCGCTGGGGCAGGCGCGCCGCAGTGAAATGTTCACGCTGCCCGAAGTCACTGCGCTGGCAAAGAAGTACGGACGCACGCCCGCGCAGATTCTCCTCCACTTCCTGATTCAACTTGGCATCATCGTCATTCCGAAGAGCGTCCATGAGGAGCGCATCAAGGAGAACTTCAATGTCTTCGGCTTCGAACTGACCGAGACCGAGATGGAAACGCTCCGTGCCCTGGACACCGCCACTCCCATGGTCGGCACCCCTGCCAAGCCTGAGAAGGTCGAGATGTTCATGCGCTAGTACTCTTTTTTTCATCTTCCATCTCGCATATTTGACAAAATGCCTTATATTACATTATGAAAAAGGATAATACATTAGTCTTATTTTGCGATGAAGAAAACAGATAATCAACGAGTTGTCATAACAGGCGTGGGACTGACCGCGCCCAATGGGAACAACCTGGGAGAGTTTAGGCACAGCCTCCTGAACGGAGTCTCAGGGATAACCGAGTACGAAATCAGGTACTTCGGCAAAACGCTGGCGGGCCTTTGCACCTTCGACCCACTCAAATATCAGAAGAAAAAGGAGATACGCACGGGGACGCGCGCAGGTTCCATCGGTGTTTACTGCGCACACGAAGCACTCCTTGACGCGGGCATCGAACTGGGAAAAGAGTACCTCCCAAGCCGCACAGGCGTCTTCCTCGGCATCACCGAGCACGGCAATGTGGAGACGGAGAACGAAATCTACGAAATCAGCAAGTTCAACTACGACACGAAATGCTGGTCGCACTACCACAATCCGCGCACCGTCGCCAACAGCCCCGCAGGCGAAGTGACCGTCAACCTCGGCATCACTGGCCCGCACTTCACTCTTGGTGCCGCCTGTGCCGCCGGCAACCTAGGCTGCGTATCAGGCCTCCAGCAAATCCTGCTGGGCGAGGTGGATTTCGCGCTGGCGGGCGGAGTCTCCGAATCCCCAGGTACCTTCGGCATTTTCGCAGCCTTCAACAGCCAGACGGCGCTGGCGCGCCATGAAGACCCCACCAAGGCCTCGCGCCCCTTCGACAAGGCCCGCAACGGCATCGTCATCTCCGAAGGCGGAGCCGTCTTCACCCTTGAGCGCCTGGACAAGGCAAAGGCACGCGGCGCGAAAATCTACGGCGAACTAGTCGGCTACAACTACAACTCCGACGCAACGGACATGGTGCTGCCATGCGCTGAACGCCAGGCGGAGTGCATCCGCGCCGCCCTCGCAAAGGCCGATATGAAGCCCCAGGACGTCAGCATCGTCAACACCCATGCGACTGGCACCCACGCGGGCGACGCAAAAGAGTGCCAGGCCCTGCGCATGGTCTTCGGCGACGACTGCCCCAACACCTACTTCAACAACACCAAGAGCTTCATCGGCCACTGCATGGGAGCAGCAGCTGCCCTGGAACTGGCAGGCAACCTCCCCGCGTTCGAGGACAACATCGTCCACCCCACCATCAATGTCGATGACCTCGACCCCGAGTGCGCCCTTTCCAACCTGGTTCTGAACAAGCCGCAGAAAGTGCAGAATGTCACCAGCATCCTCAACAACTCCTTCGGCATGTTCGGCATCAACTGCGTCCTTATCGTCGCCAAATATAATCAATAAGCAATTGCATATATTCTGAGGTAATTCCTCAACCAGAAAGGAGACCGAAACGACATGACACGTGATGAAATCTACAAGGCGGTAATCGACATCCTAAGCGAAATCGTCGAGGACGAGGACTGGGTTGCCCTCGGCTTGGAAGACGACCTCAAGGGCAAGCTGGAATCCATGGACTTCCTGGACGTCATCATGGAGCTCCGCAAGCTCTACGGTGTCGAGGTTCCCGAGGCCGACTACGGCAAGTTCGCCACCTTGAAGGGGTGCGTCGATTATCTGGAGCCCTTCCTGTCCAAAAAGTAGCTCCCATCCCACATATAACACAGGAGAGAACGCACTTATGAGCAATGACACAGTGAACATCCCGCCTACCAACCATGTCATGGTGCTAGGCGGCCAGGGTTGGGTCGGACTTGTTGACCAGATGGGTTCGGAGACCAGCATCGTCAACGCAGCACGAGTCTCCTTCGGCAAGATTCGCCAGGAGATGAATGAAAGGGACGCGGGGCTTGTCCGCTACCTCATCGCGAACCACCACTCCAGCCCGCTGGAACACGTGGTTTTCACCTTCCTCGTCCACTGCCCGCTCTTCGTGCGCTCCCAGTGGCACCGCCACAGGACCTGGTCCTACAACGAAATCTCGCGCCGCTACACCCAGGAGGAAATCACCTTCTTCGTGCCGCAGGAACTCCGCGAACAAGCCGAAAGTGACCGCCAGGCCTCACGTACCTCCGACAAAATCGACCAGGCCGCCTGCCGCAAGCTCATCGACGACCAGAACAAGGCCGCATACGCAGCCTACGAGGAGCTGCTGGCGAAGGGCGTCTGCCGCGAGCAGGCGCGTGGCGTCCTGCCCCAGAACATGATGACCACTTTCTGGGGAACGGTTGACCTCAACAACCTCATCAAGTTCCTGGAGCTGCGCGACAGCGAGCACGCCCAGGAGGAAATCAGGGAGTACGCCGTCGCCATCAAGCAGCTTATCAAGCCCATTGTTCCCCACGTCGCCGCTTTCCTGAAATGGTGACAGCCATGGCCGCAGAATCCATCAAGAAAACAGCCGCCCGCCGATACAGCGACGGGCACCTCTGGTTTGAGCCACTCGACGGAAGGCTCTATGTCGGCCTCACCAAGCTCGCCATCGAGGAGCTGGGTGAAATCAACTTCGTCGAACTGCCGATACAAGGAGACAAAATCCAGAAAGACAATGTGCTTTTCGTGCTGGAATCCAACAAGGCCTCGGGGGACTTCGTCTCCGCCGTCGATGGCACGGTTGTCGCGGTCAACCATGATGTTGAAACAACCCCCAGTCTCCTGAACGACTCCCCAGAGGAACAGGGGTGGCTCTGCGCCATCTCAGATGTGACAGAAGAGCAGTTCGCCTCCCTCATGACCACCACCCAGTATGAGGAGTGGCTAGGGGGTAAGGGCCAGTGACCTCGCGAACGTGCGGCGTCGAGCCGTTGCCTTAGCCACTGTGCCCATCTCATGGCACATTTCGCGTATTTTAGCCCTTGTCTCCTGCCAAAACGACTGTGTTTTCCACGGCAAAAACAAATTTTTTCAAAAAAACTGCATTTTATTGAGTGTTTTGATTTGCTATTATGAAAATAGTAATTATGTTTTATTATTAGAGGTAATTTCAAAACTATCATCGAAATGCGCGTCGTTCTGGACACATTGGCGTCGGCAACGCCTCTCGCCGCACGAAAGTGCGGCTTCGAGCCGTTGCCTTAGCCACTGCGCCCATCTCTAAGCGCATTTCGCGCTAGTTTTGAAATTACCTCATTAGTCGCCATTAGGGACAATGGTAACGTTTTTTAACTATGATGTATATGAAAGGAAAATGAAACAAATAAAAAGGAGGCTTGAGCACAAACAACAGACAAAAACGGATTTGAGTTGATTTTCGTCTAACGAGTTCCCATGCAAGGCTTCAAAAGCCATCGTTTGATGGTCTGCCTGTGTGTGACTCCAGCAACCCAAGTTGACGAAGCCATTTTTCAAGTGCGCATGTTTCCAAGCAGAAACAGTACCTTCGTCAAAAGTCTCAAATTATTTAGGAGGAAAAACAAATGAATAACATCATCATGTACGCCATCCTCGCCGTGGCCGCCATTGGAGCCATTGTCGGCTGGTCAAACGCCAAGAAAGGTGTAGCATGGGGGCAGCCCATGACCATCGTCTGCGCCATCATCGCCATCTGCATTGGCGGTTACCTCTCCTGGAGCAACTCCTTCGGCGGTGGGCAGAACAAGAGTGCCCAGGCGCGTGAAATCGAATACCAGAAGGTCATGACACGTCAGCTCGGAAACTACCTGAAGGACAAGTTCGCCGGCAAGAAAGCCATCATCATCAAGGACCCCTATTCCAAGGAAGACTCCCCACTTATGGTTGGCCTCAACGAAGGTCTTGCGGGTGCCCTCAACATTGTTGACACCATCTATCCCGAACCCCCGAAGCCGAAGGGCGACCCCGAAATGGAAATGATGGACCCGATGGAAACCTGGTACACCAAGGCTGTTCTTGAAAAGATGATGAAGGGCAAAGATGCTGACATCATCATCACCACCATTGGCCTCCCCATGGGTGTTGGCTGCGCTGGCAAGGACTTCAACGCCAACTGCCTGAAGGGCAAGAAGGTCATCTTCGCAGGTGGCAGCATCTATGAGCACGGTCGTGCCTTTGCCGCCGGCTGCATCGCCGCCGCCGTCACCTACAAGCCCAATGCCGAGTACGATGAGAAGCCCGTTCCAAAGGACCAGCAGGCAGCCTTCGACAAGCGCTTCCTCCTCGTCACCGCTGAAAACTACAAGGAAGTCATGAACCAGCACCCTGACATCTTCCAGCACTAAGGCATAAGTCGCTGCATTTTTGCAGTTCAACCCGTCCTCGACAGCGTGCTCTATATAAGTGCGCTCCACATCAGGGGACGGGCTTTTTTCATTCACCTCACCATGACAGACATCAAATCCAAACTGCAATTTCCGGCGGACTGGCACGGCACACTGATTACCTACGCCAAGGCGGGAGATATCGCCCCGTTAATCCAAGAGGTGTTTGACAAGATGAACCTGCTAGGCACGGAAATCATCCCCGCACACACCTCCGCTTCTGGCACCTACCGCAGCTGGAAGCTATCCGCCACCCTTCCGACACGGGAAGACATGGAACTCCTCTTCGCCAACCTGGGTGCCCTGCCTGGCGTCAAAATGCTGTTGTAAGGGGGTAACGACGACGGCCCGTCGTCGATAATAACGGCGCGGGGGTAACGACTCGTAGTTGAAAAACATAAGCACGCTTGCAGGATACAGTGAATATGAAAACCGTCATACTCGATGCCTACACGATGAATCCAGGGGACCTACCGTGGGACGGATGGGAAAAACTGGGGGATTTCGTGAAGTACGACCGCACCCCCAAGGAACTCGTCGTGCAGCGGGCCGCCGATGCGGAAATCGTGCTGGTCAACAAAGTCCGTATGCATGCTGAAGTCATAGCGCAGCTGCCGAAGCTGCGGTATATCGGTGTGCTGGCAACAGGGTATGACGTGGTCGATGTCAAAGCTGCCAAAGAGGCTGGCATCACGGTGACAAACGTTCCTGCCTACAGCACGGATTCCGTGGCGCAATTAGTCTTCGCCTTCATCTTGGAACACTGCCAGAAGGTGGCCCTGTATAGCCAGGAAGTCCACAAAGGCGCCTGGCAGACCTCACCCGACTTCACCTTCTCAATCACCCCCACGATAGAGCTGGCGGGCAAGACACTTGGTGTCATCGGACTTGGCCGCATCGGCATGAAGGTCGCTGAAATCGGCCACGCCTTCGGCATGAAGGTCGTCGGCTACAGGCGCAATCCTCCTGCCGCCCTGCCCTCCTGGCTAGCCATCGCCCCCGTCGAAACCATCTTCAAGACGGCGGATTTCCTCACCTGCCACTGTCCGCTGACACCCGAGACACGCCCCCTTATTGATGCAAAGCATCTTTCGCTGATGAAGCCCACTGCCTTCCTCGTCAACACAAGCCGCGGCCCTGTGGTGGATGAACAGGCTCTGGCGGACACCCTGAACGCAGGAAGAATCGCAGGAGCCGCCGTGGATGTTCTGGCGCAGGAGCCGCCGTCAAACGGATCGCCCCTCCTGACTGCCAAGAACTGCCTCATCACGCCGCATCTCGCATGGGCGACCAAGGAGGCACGCATACGCCTGAACCAAGTCGCCCTGGAGAACGTCAAGGCGTTTATCGCGGGGAAGCCCGTCAACGTCGTCTCCTGATGAGAATCGGCATCGGCATATCGGGCGGCGTTGACAGTGCAGTATCCGCCTCACGGCTTCTTGCGCAGGAACACGAGGTTGTCGGCTTCACAATGGTACTGTGCCCCAGTTCCCACACTGATGAAACCATTGAGAAGGCAGCGCAAGTTGCAAAAAAGCTGGGCATCGAGCACGTCGTCCTTGATTTCTCCACCAGCTTCCAACAGGAGATACTGGACTACTTCGTCGGCGAATACGCCATTGGCCACACCCCCTCCCCCTGTGTGCGCTGCAACCGCAGAATCAAGTTCGGAATCATGCAGAAGGCCATCCTTGACCACGGTTGCGACCGTATGGCAACGGGACACTATGCGCGCCTCGCCCAAAGCGGCAACGGTATCCAGCTACTGCGGGGCGTGGATCCCATCAAGGACCAAAGCTATTTTCTCGCACAACTGACGCAAGAACAGCTTTCAAAAGCCTACTTCCCGCTGGGAGATTCGCTGAAAGCCGAGGTCAAGGCGGAAGGTGCTTCCTTGGGGCTGGTGCCCCAAAGCCAGTCAGAGAGCCAGGACCTCTGCTTCCTGCCAAATGGCGAGTTCGCCTCTTTCGTAGCAAAGGCATGCCCCGACCTCGTGAAACCTGGCTGGATCATCGACACGGCGGGCAAACGTCTTGGACAGCACACAGGCGCGTTCCAATACACCATCGGGCAGCGGCGCGGTCTTGGATTGGGTGGCGGCCCCTGGTTCGTCGTCGCCATCGACATGCAGGCCAACACCGTCACCATCGGCCACCAGGAGGAGCTCTTCTGCCATGAAATCGCCATCGACGGCCTCAACTGGCTTGTTCCGCCGCAGGAAGAACTCCCCGTGCAGGTGCAACTGCGCTACAGGATGCGTCCCGTCAACGCCATATTAACCACCACTGGCCCTTCCACCGCCACCCTCGCCTTCCCCGAAGGTGCCCCTCTTGCACCGTCTGGACAGCTCGCCGTCGCCTACCAGGGCAACCAGGTACTCGCATCGGGGTGGATATGCAAAAACAACTAATTCCAGCTCTTATCAGGCATTTGCAACGATGGGAGCGCGCCGTTACCCCACTGGGCAATGCACACACCCAGTTGCGCACGGCGTCGGCGAGGGTACCGTTGTTACCTCTGTCAATCCAGCAGGTTGAGTGCAGCGTAGTATTCGATAAGATGGTAGTTGGCCTGGGGAAGCATGGGGACGGAGGAGTTCTGGTAGCCCGTGTTGCTGTTGTTGTAGTTGTAGCGGGCAACGAGGCAGGTCCACTTCTGGCCCTTGGCGAAGGGAACGCCGCAGAAGGCTTCCAGCATCTTGAATGGGAAGGCCATCTCGATGGTCCAGCCGCCGTCCTTGTCATCGGACTTGTTGAGAGTGCCCTGGACGGTGGCGGCGCAGTTGAAAGCGGGGTCGAGCTCGCCCCAGTCAGCGCGTCCGCAGCCACGGGCTGTGAAGCGGAATGTGGTCTTCAGGTTGTTGGGGGTGCCGTAGATTTCCCAATAGGCGGAAGCGTTTTCGGGCTTGAGGAAGACCTCGACGAGGTCACCCTGCTGGTAGAAGTGGGACTGGTCCTCGGTGCCGTTCTGATAGACGTCGGTGTCCTGCAGCTTGACGCCGATGTAGAGTGTGTCGTTAGTGTAAAGGTATTTGACCTCGGCGCCTTCGAATGGCTCCTTGTCGCGCGTGGCCTTCACCTTGGGGAGCATGTCACGTCCTGTGAAAGGAAGTGCCATCTGGTAGGGGGTGGCCTTTGCCCAGGCGGGATCATCGAGCTTGCCGTCCAGGACGATAGGGGCATCGCACTTGGCGACATTGACGATGGGGCGCGGGGAATCAACGCCGAAGCGCTTGTTGAGTTCCTTTTCTTTCTTCATCTCCTCGCAGCACCGTGGGCAGCAGCATGAGGTCAGGATGACGGCGGAAAGGCAGAGGACGGAAGCAAGAAAACGTTTCATGGTTATGGACTCCTTATGGTATTTTGCAATTATAATGATGGTTTTGGGAAAGGATTGCATGTTTCCGCGTATCGCGGAAACATGCAATATCCTGCTGGGCCATAGGCCCAGGCTACACATCGTAATTTAGAGTGTTTTCAGGTAGTTGATTGCCTTGGCGATGTCGGCCTTCGGGTTTTCGCCGACTTCGCGTTCAATGGCGAAATAGCCATCGTAGCCGACTTCGCGGAGATAGCTGACGTAGAGTGGCCAGTCAATCCAGCCTTCGCCCAGCGGAACCTCGCGGCGGCCTTCGGGGAAGACCTTGGCGTCCTTTGCATGTGTGTGGATGATGTTCTTGCCGAAGACCTTGACGCCTTCCATGGGCTTGTATTCCGCAAATGCCTTCTCCTTGTCGTAGGGCTGACCAGCCGCCAACATGTATTTGGCGGGCCAGAGGATGAGGTTGGCGGGATCGTAGTTGACCTTGAGGGCGGGGCTTCCGACATCCTTCATCATCTCCATAAAAACCTCGGGCGGCTCGGGACCTGTCTCGACGGCAAGACGCGCACCAACCTTCTCGCCATGCTGGCAAATCTGGCCGAATGAATCGACGAAGCGCGCCCACTTGGGGTCGTCTTTGGTATGGGGCATGATTCCGCAGTGGCCCTGCCAGATTCCGCACTCCAGGTCGGCGGCGAACTCCAAAAGACGCTTGCCCTCCTCGATGTGCTCCTGAAGGTTTTCTGGATTGCCCAGATCGACGTTGCCTCCCCAGGCGCAGATGGCGGAGAACTCAAGGCCCATGTCCTTGACGGTCTTCAGCAGCTGGCGGCGACCAGCCGCATCCAGCGATTCAGGGCAGCGTTCCTTTGATATTGCCATGTGGACGCCTGTGCATCCCATGTCGGCCGTGAACTTCAAGGCCTCCAGAAAGTCAACACGGAGGTTGTGGACCATGACAGCGATTTTCAATCCACTCATTGCAAAAATCCTTTTGGGGTAATGGGTTAGTATTTAAGTTTTTTGAACTCGTCTGCGACCTCCTGGAAGGTCTGGTAGCGCTCCTCAGGCTCGCGGCGAATCATCTTTTCAAGGATGACGGCAATGTCTTTCGGGATGTCGGTCATCTTGGAGGCGTTGTTGACCTTGAGCTTGGCGACATGGCGATGGGCGAGTGCGTCCAAATCGTCCGCGTCGTAGATGGTGGTGCCAGTGAGAGCGTTGTAGATGACCATCCCGATGCTGTAGATTTCCGAGTAGGCGTCCTCAGGCTTGCCAAGAAGGCGTTCTGGCGGCATGAAGTA
>JAFTAC010000467.1 GCA_017458805.1 Victivallales bacterium
GATTCGAACCCCTGACCCCTACGTTGCGAACGTAATGCTCTACCAACTGAGCTACAGCCCCAACGGTTTAACAAAATGGTGCCCCCGGGCGGATTCGAACCGTCGACCAACTGATTAAGAGTCAGCTGCTCTACCGACTGAGCTACGGAGGCATTCCTTTTATAGAATGGAATATAATATACCCAGTAAAAACTCTTTTGCAAATGATTTTCCCACAAAAAAACGTGAGAAACGAAAAAAGTTTGAAGACTTTTTCGCTAGAAGCCGTTTGACATGGACGGGAAAAACAGCATATTATAATATGGAAAAGTGTAGGCAGGGGTTTCAAGGTAGCCTTGATGATACGCCTGCTCAATAAATGACCTCAAAACAAGGAAGGAACAAGACAAATGGCAATCAAAATCACAGTCAAAGCTGGCGCACATGACCGCAAGAACGCGCCGATCGCAGTCGCCCTGGACGCTGACGTCGCCCCCGGCAGCTATGCATTGTATGACGGTGCAGGCGAAATCCCCTGCCAGGTCATCGAGTGCGACGGCAAGAAGCAGGCCATCTTCGTCATCGCCAATCTCGCGGCCAACACGGAGGCCGTCTATACCCTCGGCGAAGCAAAGACATTCGAAAACGCCCTGGAACTCAAGTTCAACGGCTCCAAGAAATACGACCCTGAATGCATCGACATCTTCGCGCACGGCAAGCTCTTTACGACCCTGCACTACGGCGATGCCTGGACACGCCCCTTCCTGCACCCCGTCATCGGCCCCAGCGGTGCCAACGTCACCCGCACCTATCCGCTGGTGCTCGACCTCCCAGGCGAGACCCGTGACCACCACCACCAGAAGAGTTTCTGGACGGCGTGGGGCGACCTCTCCGTCAACGGCGTCGAACACGACGACAACTGGTCGGAAAGCTGGAACGGCCACGGCTCCATCCTCTGCAAGTCCTGCGACATCGTCGAGGCGGGCCCCGTTCGCGGCAAAATCCTCATGCAGCTTGACTGGCTCTCCAAGGACGGCATCAAGGTCATGGAAGAGACCCGCACCTACACCTTCTACCTGCTGAACGACAACGAGCAGGCCGTTGACCTGAAGGTCGCCTTCAAGGCCACCGAAGGCGATGTCACCTTCGGCGACACCAAGGAAGGCGGCATCTGCGCCATCCGCGTCGCCTCCTCCATGGACGCCACGGGCAAGGGCACCATCGTCAACTCCTACGGTGCCGTGGGCGAGAGCGAGACCTGGGGCAAGCGCGCCGAATGGTGCGACTACTACGGCCCCGTGGCGGACGGCTCCATCGCGGGCATCAC
Source organism: Victivallales bacterium (assembly GCA_017458805.1). Classification (GTDB taxonomy): domain Bacteria; phylum Verrucomicrobiota; class Lentisphaeria; order Oligosphaerales; family Oligosphaeraceae; genus RGIG3456. The sequence goes on from JAFTAC010000467.1 coordinate 1,307, forward strand.
CATCATGGACAATCCCGACAACTTCCGCTTCCCGACCTACTGGCACGTGCGCAACTACGGCCTCATGACCGCCAACCCCTTCGGCACCTCCTACTTCTACAACGACAAGGCCAAGGACGGCTCCTACACCATCAAGAAGGATGCGCTCTTCGTCTTCCAGTACCGCGTCTTCATCCACAGCGGAAGCACCGCTGAAGCCACCGTGGGCAACCGCTACCACGACTACATCAACCCCGCAGCCGCCACCGCAACCGTCGAAGCGTAGCTACCCTCCTGTCCTGTGTGCGGGGCTCTGGAGGCGCGCCTCCTGTCCTGTGCACGGGGCTCTGGAGCCGCGCCTCCTGTCCTGTGCGCAGGGCTCTGGCGCCGCGCTTTAATGAACCAGTAGAACACTCAGTATGATATACCTAGACACAAAGCCGACATGGCGCAGCATGGTGCTGTTGGTCGTGACAACGGCGGTGGTCTATCTGCTGGGGCTGGGGATCAACGAGATGCGTTTTAGCGACGAGGCCCTGCTGGGAGCCTTTTCACAGGACTTCGCCGCTGGCAACTCGCTGTTCAAGACACTTATCTACGGGCACCACGTGGCAGGGTTCCCTCTGTATTCGTGGTGCGCGGTGGCATGTTCGTGCTTCGGGCAAGCCAACGCCTTCACCTTTCGCCTGCCAGCGGTGCTGTCACTGTTCGTGCTTGCGCTGGCAAGTGGACACATCGCAAAAAAGGTGCAGTCCCCCTATGCGGGGCTGATAGCCACTGCCATCACGCTGACAAGCGTCCTGAGCTTTCACACTGCACAGACTGCGCACAACGACATGGTGGTGTCTGCCCTGCTGTCGCTGGCGTGGTACACCACCTACCTGCAAGGGTGGAAGGCGCATCGCTGGTGGCTTGCGTGGGGCATAGCCCTCCTACTGGTGCTGCTGGCCTCGTTCGGCGCGGGGCTGAAGGCGCTTCTCGTCTTCTACGCCCCCTACTTCTTCATGGGGCGTCGCCTGCGCAGCATTGACTTCCTGCAATCCAAGCCACACCTTTTCTTTGCGCTGCTTCTGACCGTCTGCCTCTCGCTCTGGATTTACTTCATCCCTGAGCAGCCCTTCATCCCCTGGAACGCGCTGTCGGTCGTGCGTTCGCCAGAAACCTTTGGAAGCTATTGCCGCCATCTGGTGAGCATGCTTCCCAAAACCCTCTGCTACCTCTTTCCCTGGACCTTCCTGGCCTGGGCGCCCTTCTGCATGGCCCTGCGCCAGTTCGAGAACGAATCATACGCATGCCGATTCCTGCGTGCCATCGTCGTAACCAACGCGGTGATGTTCTGGCTGATGCCTGGCGGCTCTCCGCTCCATCTTCTGCCCGTGCTGGGGCCCATGGCGGTGCTGATAGGCGTCTATTCGGAAATCGTCGTGCGACGCTACAAGGACTTCTTCGGCTCTCTAATAACGCTTGGCAACCGCCTGTGCCTCATCCTGGCCTCTCTGCTTTGCCTGTTCTGGGGGGCCACCTTCGTCGATGTCGTCCATTTTGACGAACTCAGCAGAAACAGCGCCATCCTCTGCCTGGTGTGCGCCCTCTGCTCGGCACTCGTCACCGCCATCATGCTGTTCAGCAAGAAGGAGACCCGTCCCTTCCGCACGATGCTGCTCTGGGCAATCTTCAGCTGGGCCATCCTGGACATGAGCACCCTCTCCGTCATCAAGCACTGGTACAACATGGACCGTGAAATCAGCGGGCTGACGCTGGCGGGATGGCCCGAAGAAATCCCCACCCTAGCTTCCGACGCCTTTAACTACCTTCAGCCTGCGCCGCTGAAAAAACGAATGGAGCATGAGAACATCTCGAAAATCTACATGGTCTTGTCGAACACAAAGCAGCGAAATGCGACGCTGGTGGAGACATTCTACATGCAGGCTCCCATTCGCCAGATAGCCGATCTCGCTACGGAACTGCCCGACGACGAAGAGGTTGTCTTTTTGCTCAGCCCGTTCCTGCCCGCCGACACAAAACGCGAGTGGACTTCGCTTAGCAAGCCCGCGCATCTGGGGACGCGCCGCCAAGTCGATTTGGCGTTGCAGGGTTCCCGTCCCATCCTCTCCTTCCATGCGGAAACCACCCCGCCGCAAACAGCCTATCAGGGGCTTCCCGAGCTGAAGCTCTACAGAGGCCAAATGAAGCAATAGCATCCTTCTGAACCATGAGCAAACCTTCCATACGAGAAACGGATGAGAGTACACTCACAGCGTGGCTCAAGTCCCACAACCAGCCAGCCTTCCGTGCCAAGCAGATACGCGACTGGTTCTTCAGCAAAATGGCCGTCAGCTTCGACGACATGGCCAATGTGCCCAAAGCCCTCCGCGAGGAGCTGGCGCAGGACTTCACACCATGTTCGCTCACGCCATCAACCGTCCTGCGCGCAGATGACGGCACGGTGAAATGGGCTTCGGAGTTGTCTGACGGCGCCAAGGTCGAAACTGTGCTGATACGCGCGCCCGAACGGAGCACCGTCTGCATCAGCACCCAGGTGGGCTGTCCCGTGCGCTGCGCCTTCTGCGAAAGCGGACGCCTCGGTCTCGTGCGCAACCTCAAAAGCGTGGAAATCATCGACCAGGTCATCATCGCCTCCCACGAGCTGGGGCACCGCATCGACAACGTGGTGGTCATGGGCACAGGCGAGCCCATGTTCAACCTGGACAACCTCATCCCCGCGCTGAACTACCTTTGCGACATGGAGAACGGACTGGGCATCAGCGCACGGAACATCACCGTTTCCACAAGCGGCATCCCCAACGGCATCCGCCGCCTGGCCGACCAGCACCGCCCCTGGAACCTGGCACTCTCGCTCCATGCTCCCAACGACAAAATACGCTCCCAGCTCATCCCCGAGAAAAACCGCCACCGCATCGCAGAGATTCTGGCGGCGTGTACGGAATACCGTGAGGCAACGGGGCGCATGATCACCTTCGAGTACGTGCTGATTGACGGGATGAACGCCTCCGAAGGCAACGCAAGGGATTTGGCCAGGCTCGCCCATCTCGCCCGTGCCAAGGTCAACCTGATTCCGCTCAACAACGGCTCCACTACATGGAAGGCACCTTCAAAAGAGCAGTGCCAGCAGTTCCTTGACATCCTCACTGCAAGCGGCCTACAGGCCACCATCCGCCTTCGCAAAGGAGACAAAATCAAGGCAGCATGCGGGCAGCTGGTCGCCAAGAAGAGCCCAGAAAAACCAGACACACCACCGAATGAGGCTAAACCACCGAGGAGGGATAAGAAATAATGGCTGAAATCACCAATGACTTGACTTGGTCCATCTCCAGGGCTGGCCTGTTCCAAAGCTGCCAGCGCGCCTACTACTACCGCTACTACGGCTACTGGGGCGGCTGGAAGTTCGATGCGGACGAAAAGGCGAAGCTGCTCTATGTCCTGCGGAACGTCAAGCCGATGATTCTCTGGGCGGGCACCATCGTCCACGAGACCATCAAAGACGCTCTTACAAGATATGCGGCGACTGGCGAAGTGCCGACTCCGCCCGCCCTCCAGCAGCATGCCACGGAGCTACTACGGGCTGGTTGGCTTGAAACCATCAACAAAGAATGGCAGGAGCGTCCTTCCAAGAAGACCAACCTCTTCGAACTCTACTATGGCGACGGTGAGAACTACGGCGAGTGCAAGAAGTTGCCGCGCGAGCAGACCGATGCCATCAAGGAGCGCGTGATGTCCGCGCTGGACGCCTTTTCGCGCAGCCAAGTGCTCAAGGATATTCTCGCCACATCGACCAAGCAATGGCAGCCCATCGACGCCAACCTCTTCTTCATGCTGGATGACATCAAGGTCTGGGCGTGCCCCGATTTCGCCTACACGGACGCATCCTCCATCCTCCACATCATCGACTGGAAGACGGGCAAGGAGCACCCTGCGCAACTGCGTCTCCAACTGGCGTGCTATGCCCTCTACGCCATCAAGACATTGAATGTTCCGCTAGAGAATGTCGCCATCCATGGTGTCCTGCTCAACGACTTCGGGCGCCGCTCCGACTACCAGGTGGACCAGGCTCTCATCGACAGCGTCACCAGCCAAATCAAGGTCAGCTTCAACGCGATGAAGAAGAAGCTGAAAGACGCCGAAAAGAACCTGGCAGTGGAGGATGATTTCCCCTGCAATCCTTCGGATTTCAACTGCTCCACCTGCCCCTTCCTGCGGGTCTGCCCCGCCGTCCAGCAATAATCCACCTTTCTAACCAGGATTAACAGTGTCGTGGTTGAATTGCTGCCCAGTGAAAAGTTCGAAAGCAACTTCAGCGAGGAGGTGCGTTCTGAAGGAAGCCTGCTCCATGCCGTGCGCAACTGGGGTGCCTTCGACCGCATTTCCTGTTCTTTTCCAGAGGACAATGACACGGAGTGCAGCCTTGAGCTGAAAGAGCGTTTCCTCGTGCCTTCCTGCAGTTGCCCTGATTTCGCACTGGGAAGGCTTTGCAAGCACCTCTGGGCTGCTCTCCTGATTGCCGACCGATTCGAAGACCTGGGCAAATCCCTTCAGAAGAACGTCCCGCGCAAGTTGTGTACCACAGGCAATAAGCCTGCGGAAATAGCGCAAAAGGACGATGCCCCCACATACGAACCCGTTGACAAGCGCAGGAATCGCAAAAGCCCTACGCTTCATCAGGTGGACGGCGTACTTCTTGACTACGAGCCAACGGTTGTGCGCAAGCCAAAGCATGCTACGCCATACCATTCCTACGACGACACACTCGACCTCTCCATCCTCTACGTCGTCCGTGCCGACAAACACGTTGCCAACGATGACACGCTGGTCATTGACCTGCGCTGGCGCCCAAAGCCAGCCGATGGCGAAAAACAGGCGCCATCAAAGCCCTTCATCGTCGAGGCGGACACTGTCCTGCCCTCCGCTCTGGATGCGGAGCTCCTGTATCTTCTGGAGCCATGCCATCGTCAAGACGACGAGCCAAACCGCTACCGTGTGCCCATTGGCGACGCCTCCATCCTCGAAAAGCTGGCCAGATGCCATGAGCTTCGCTGGATGGACAACAGCAGCGGATCCCTTGTGATGCGCCCCCTTTCCATTGACGAGGGGCTGCCCGCCGACACCGCCATCCGCTTCACGCCACAAGCCAGTTCTAATCTCGCCTATCACGTTCAAGCAGAGCTTATTAACATCGGCGAACACATCCCGTTCTCAGATGTCCAAATGCTCTTGCAGACAACCCAGCCCCTCGGCAAAAGAACACTCGCCGTGGCTCTTGCACGTGGCACGCTCTTGTTTATCGATACACGCCGCGCCACAAGCCTGCTGGAGACAAAGTTTGTCCACCGTCCTCCCCTGCCCCTTTCATTTCCCGAGGCTCTAGCTTTGGCACGAAGCCTGGCAGCCGAAACCGACATCGACACGGAGGAGTTTCCGCCTGGAATCGCGCTGAAGAGCGTGGAAGGCAAGCCCGTCGGCGAGCTATTCGTCCGCACGGCAAAGTTCAAGTTCCGCGAACATGAACAACTGCACGCTGATTTGACTTTCCTCTACAACGGGGTCTCCTGCCCCGACGACGGAGCAGACAGGCTCATCCAAGGGCATTGCATCGTGCGAAGGGATGCTCTGGAGGAGGAACGCCTTCACGCCCGTTTGCTCTCATTGGGCTTCCGCTACAACGAAAAAGCATACATCGAGGAGCCTGGCTGGAAGCTCCATCCATCCCAATTGGACGAGGTGGTCAGGACGCTGGTCATGGAGGATTGGATTGTCACTGCCGAAGGCAAGACCTACCGCAAGCCCGTCACCAAGCAGCCTGCCGTCAAGTCGGGCGTGGATTGGTTTGAAGTGGAAGGCGGGGCCACCTACGATGAAATCTCCGTCGGGCTTCCTGCGCTTCTGACCGCCTTCTCCAAAGGCGAGAAGGCCGTGCGCCTGGATGATGGTACCTACGGCCTCCTGCCGTTGGAATGGCTCGCCAATTTCACGGCACTAACCGAACTCGGCGATGTTCCGGACGACAAGCTGAAGTTCCGCATGGAGCAGGCAGCACTGGTCGCATCCCTCCTTGGCGACCGCGCCGCAGAGGCGACTGGCAACTACGGCGAGGCACTGCGGCGCTTTGAGGCATTGGAGGCCCCGCGGCCCGCATCACCGCCAGAGGGCTTCCGCGCCACACTCCGCCCTTATCAGGCCATTGGACTTGGCTGGCTCCTGAACATGCAGCAGGCGGGCCTGGGAGCCTGC
>JAFTAC010000468.1 GCA_017458805.1 Victivallales bacterium
GGCTTTAAAACAAAACTAACCACTAACCACTAACCACTAACCACTCTCTCCTACAGGGCAGGGCGTTCGAAGAAGTAGGGCTTGCCCGTGCGGGCGGATTCGTAGATGCCGCAGATGAGTTCCACGGCGCGGCGGCCTTCACGGCCGTTCAGGCGGGGTTCGCGGTGGTTGATGATGGCGTCGGAGAGGTCCTGGAGCTGGAGCTTGTGGCCCGTGATGTCGATGCCCATGGGGGTGCGTCCGCCGCCCGCGTCGATGTCGCGCGACTGCTCGACAAAGACATTGTCGTCTTCGGGCAACTTGTTGACGAACTCCCAGCGGGTAATCTTGTCATCCTCAAAGGCGACGGTGCCGCCGCTGCCGGAGAATTCGATGCGGCGCGGGAAGCCAGGCGCGCAGGAGGTGCTGACCTCGATGGTGCCGAAGGAGCCGTTGCGGTACTTGATGGCCGCGCAGAGGTTGTCCTCCACTTCAATGCTGTGGGAGAGCGTGCCGGCGAAGGCGAAAACCTCCTCGGGTGCGCCATTGATGTAGAGCAGCATGTCGATGGCGTGGATGGACTGGTTCATCAGGGCGCCGCCGCCGTCCATGTGCCACGTTCCGCGCCAGTCGGAGGCGCTGTAGTAGTCGGCGGAGCGGAACCAACGCACCTGCGCGCTGGCGAGGACCATGCGGCCGAAGCGCCCGCGGCGCATGGCGTCCTTCACCATGCTGACGGCGCGCGTGAAGCGCGACTGGAAAACGGGCGAGAGCAGCACGTGGTTGTCGTCGCACGCCTTGATGATGGCATCGGCCTTCTCCAGGGTGATGTCAAGGGGCTTCTCGCAGAAGACGTGCTTGCCGGCCTTGGCGGCGGGGATGGCCATGGCCCCGTGCAGGCCAGAGGGCGTCGCGATGGTGACGGCCTGGATTTGGGAGTCCGCCAGGAAGTCCTCGAACTTGGTGTATGCGCGGCAGTTGTACTCCTTGGCAAGCCTTTCTGCGGCGGCGGGAATCTTGTCATAGACCGCCACGAGGCAGGAGTTGTCCAGCATGTTCAAAACTTTGGCGTGAATGCCCGCGATGGCTCCGGCGCCGATGATGCCGTAACCGACTTTCTGTGTTTCCATAGTGTTTTCTCCTTGTTTATTATGGTGTTGTCAAGAATCCTGTGTTGTTTTTGCGATGATGTCCATCCACCTGCGGCAGACGGCCAGGTCAAACGGCGGGGTGCCGAGCAGGTAGTGGTTGTGGTGAATGCCTTCCTCGCCTTCCAGCGTCCACTCCATCAGGAAGAGCTTCTTGGTGCTGCGTGGGGCGCGTAGGTTGCCCAGGAAGGTGTTCTGGTTCGCCTTGGCGGTGAATTCGCCCTCCATCAGGCACTCCTGCGTGTCGCCGTCCAGCACACGATAGTGGCCTTTGCGCGTCTCTTGGGTAGTGTTATCGACGATGAGGCGGCTGTTCCAGGCGTCTGGTTCGCAGAGGATAAGGCAGATGTCCTGGTGGGACTGCTTGAGGTAGTGGAACGCCAGTTTCTTCGTGAAGTAGTAATCGACGATGGCGTCGGAGATTTGCGGCCAGCCGTCCATCATGTTCCACCAGAGGACACCCGATGTGAATGGACGCCGCTGGCGGAAGAGCTCCACAAAGAACTTCTTGGCCTGCGCCTGCACGAACTGCGAAGCCTGCACGTACTCCTCAAGAGTTTCGGGAATCACCCCGTAGAACTCCATCATCTGGTTGGACATCATCGTGATGCGCCCGTCCAGATGCGAGGTGCCAGGGATGGGGTCCGTGGCGTGGATGCCCCATTCGGGGTTCTCCTTCCAGGGCCAGTTGTATTCGGGGTGCGTGAACTTGCGGATGGATTCCGCCGCTGGACAGCCATGGTAGCCCATCTCGGAAGCAAAGCAGGCGTTGTTGTTGGCGTAGAACGGCGTCTTGTAGTAGTCGCGCGCGCCCCAGAGATGCTGTTCAGGTCCGATGCGCTCGTTGCCATGCAGCGCGACAATGTCGGGCGTGATGTAGGGGGAGCTGGGGATGTAGGGGCGGAAGCCGTCCAGCCTGTCCAGCACCTGGGGGATGACCTCGCGCGTCAGGCGGTTCTTGGCGGGGTCGCGGTAGCCGCCCCACCAGCCAATGGAGCCGCAGTCGTTCTCATTGTCGCCCGCCCACAGCACGATGGAGGGATGCTGGCGGCGCTCCGTGACGACCACCTCCGCCTCGCGCCTGAAACGCGCCAGAAACTCCTCGTCCTGCGGATAGGCCCCGCAGGCCATCGAGAAGTCCTGCCAGACCATGATGCCCTCGCGGTCGCAGATGTCGTAGAAAAGCTGCGGCTCATAGACGTTTCCGCCCCAGCAGCGAAGCATGTTGCAGTTCATCTCCGTGAAGAGCTTCAGGATGCGCGGGATGCGCTCCGCGTCGCGGCTGTGGAGGGCGTCGGCGGGCACCCAGTTGGAGCCCTTGGCGAAGACAGGCACGCCGTTGACCATGAACTGGAAACGTCCTGGATGCTCCTTGGTGTTGAGCATCGTGTTGTCCAGAACGGCGGTACGAATGCCCAGCGTGGCGTGCTTCTCCGCGATGACCTTGCCGTGATGCAATACTTCTACATGGACATCATACAGGTTCTGGTCGCCATAGCCGCGCGGCCACCACAATTTCGGGTTCCACACGAAGAAGCGGAACTGGTTCCAGGTAAAGGTAAGCGGGCGTTCATCGACGAAGCGCGAGTCGCCGCAGGTGCCCGTGATACGCATCGACAGCCCTTCCAGCACCTTCAAATCCGTAGTGAACTGGTAGAAGCAGTGGATGTCAGCACGCTCTTCATCGCAGCTTTCCACAGCTAGATAAAGCATCGTGATGTCATTCGGGAGACGTTCCTCCAGATAGACGGGACGCCAGATGCCTGCCGAAACGATGCGCGGCATGATGTCCCAGCCGAAGCAGTGGGAGGGCTTGCGAATGCGCAGCGCCTCAATGCCAAAGGCATGGGCGCGATACCAGGTGTCCATCGGCTCGTCCCGCACTGCGTTCATCGGGGAGCGCAGGCGTATGAAAAGGGTGTTCTCCTCGCCAGCAGGGCGCAGATACTGCGCCACGGGGAAGCGGTGGGGAATCAAGGCATTGTCCGTGGAGGCTATCTTGACGCCGTTGAGCCAGATGTCCGCGTAGCAGTCCAGTCCCTCGAAAACCAAATCAGGCTGCACAAAATCAGGGGTGCTGAAGGTGCGCTCATAGCAGAACGTATGGAACTCGTATGGGCGGAGCTGCGTACTGTTCGTCCCCACAAAGGGGTCTTCAATGAGCCCTGCCCGCATCAAATCCAGCTCAACGTTTCCAGGAACCTGTGCTGAAATGACAGGTAGCGACTTCACATCGTCGGGGGTGCTATAGTCAAAGTCACCTTCCAGGAAGTGCCTCATCGACCACTCGCCGCCCAAATCCATTCTTCTTCGTTCTGTCATCTTGGAATCGCTCCCGTTTATACCATTGGTATATTTTTCATAGCATTGGTTTATTTTTCTAAACTATAATCGCAGAAAAAAGAATTGCAAGCGGGTTTTGCGTTTTATTGTGCGCGGCTACGCGCCGCGCAC
>JAFTAC010000469.1 GCA_017458805.1 Victivallales bacterium
AAGGCCGCACTGCCACACCCGCCATGCCCCGCTCCTATACTATGCTGTGGAAAAATCACCATTTCATGTGGAAATATGCGCAATGGGTTAAGGCTTTTTGGCTGGAGAAGAAAAGGGGGAAGCAAGGAGAAAGAAATGAGGGGAATGCTGTAATTTACTGGTATTGAGAGGAATAATCTTCCAGGATGGAATATGGTGTAAAAAGTGGCACGGCTTTTGCAAATGGAGAAAGCAACGCCTGTTGGCGAAATGCCGACAGGACGAATAACGTATTTTCAAAAACGGAGGTAAACGGTGAAGAAACGGAATGTACTCTTTTGCGCAGTGCTGGCTCTGGCGGGAATATGCCAGGGTGCAGGATTTACGATTCTAGAGCAGAGCGCCAACGGCATTGGGCGTGCTCTGGCGGGTATGGCGGCGGACACGGAAGACCCATCCGCGCTCTACTTCAACCCTGCGACACCAGCCTGGTCCGAGACGGCGAAAATCTCGCTGGGCACCCACTTCCTTTATGTCGGCACAGGCTATGAAGATCGTGGCAGCGATCCCGTGGCGGGGCATCACGCGGGCGGCAACTACGGCGGCTGGAGCTACATTCCGAACCTCTACTATGTGCAGCCTATTACCAAGAACATTAGTTTCGGTCTCGGCTTCTCGGCGACCTCCGGTACCCGCATGGACTACTGCCCCAAGTGGCTGGGCCGCTATACCAGCATTGAGACGGAAATCGCCGTGATGGACATGTCCCCCGTCATTGCGTGGAAAATCACCGACAACCTCTCCATCGGTGGCGGTCTGCTTACGGAGTACGCGGACATGACCATGTCCAGGGCGCTCAGCCTTCCGCAACTCGGGGCTACGGGGCTGGAATACAGGGACGGCCAGATGAAGATGCAGGGCGACTCAGTCGCCTTTGGCTACACCTTCGGTATTCTGTATGAGCCATTCGCAGGCACCAAGATCGGCTTAGGCTACCGCTCGCGGATGAAGCACGACGTCGATTTGAAGGGGCGTGTCCGCAATGGCCAGAAGACCAAGGAGTTGCTGGGGATGATGAATCCAGGCGCAGAGTTCTACACCAGCTCGGACGGCGATGCCACGCTGCATCTGCCCACCATCATCAACTTCGGTGTCGAGCAGAAGGTGACAGACCGCCTGAAACTGATGGGCGATGTCAGCTGGGCTGAGTGGAGCGTCATGAAGGACATCACCATCAAGTTTGACCGTCCCGTCCTGGGCACCCAGAAGAGCAAGCTGGACATGAAGTGGGGCGACAACTGGAAGTTCTCGCTGGGCGGTACATACGACCTGACCGACAAGCTGACCCTCCGCGCGGGACTGGCCTTCGACAAGACGCCTGTCAAGGACAAGTGGCGCAACACCGCCCTGCCCGACGCCAACCGCTACTGGGTCTCCCTGGGCTTTGGATACAAGTTTAACGAGCACATTACCCTGAACATGGCCTATACGCACCTTTTCATGGAGCATGTCAGCTACACGCAGGCTTACGAGGCGCAGGGAAGCACCCACTACCTGAAAGGCCGTGCCGTTGACTGTTCCTCCGACATCTACAGCTTGGCTGTGACCTACTCGTTCTAATAGAATACTTGATAGCCAGTGCATGCGAGGTGGTTGAAAGCAACCACCTCGCTTTTTTTGCTATATACTGTAACATTTCGCCGTTTAGAGTGTATAATATGTATAAATAGTTTTTTTATTCTCATAATACAAGGAGCATCTCATGACACAAGGACTGGAAAGACTGGCGCAATTTGCTGTCGCTTTTGCACCGCCAGAGGCGGTTGCGACGGATGACGACGGGTTCACGCTTGAAGCCGACGATGTGACGCTCACTTTTTTCGCGCCAGGCGGGGAGTCAGGTGTGGCCTACTGCCGTGCCCAGGTTGGGAAGCTGGAAGAGCGTGAGTGTCCTGCTGATTTTGCCGAGGCGGCACTTCGGGGCAATTTCTTCTGGAGGGGCACTGAAGGGGCGGTGATTTCCCTGAACCAGAAGGAAAAAGCAATCTACCTGACAGACCGCTTCGACGACGGCGCCTTCGAGGACGAGGCTGCATTCCGCGACTACATCAACGATTTCCTGCGCACGCTCTTTGACTGGCAGACGCGCCTTGAAACATCCCTTGCGGAAAAGGAGGTGGCAAGATGATGACTTTAGCTGAATCCTTTTTCATGTCTCTTCAGGAGTTTGCCGAGAAACGCTGTAAATGGAGCAAAAGCATACTGCTGGCACTGCTTTTCTGCAGTGGCATGGCGGGTGTTGCTGCACCGACCGAAGAGGAGATGTTTCAGCAATTCGAGGTGATCAAACGAAAGAAAACCCTTTTGGCGCAGGTGTGGATGGATCGCACACCCGATGTGATTCTTCAGCACCTGGAGTTCCTGAAGCAGACCTTTGACGGGGTGTTCCTGGAGCTTTACGGCTACGGCCATAAGGATCCGCGCGGGGAAGTCGCCAATAGCAGGCGCGTCTGCCAGAAGGATTTTGCCTTCCAATACGAATGGTTTGAGGCAGAGGTCCCGAAGATAAAGGCTATCGCTGCTGGCGGCTTGAAGCACTCCTTCATCGGCACGGCTCTGCGCTATGGTGACCTCGACTGGTTCAACGACGAGCACTGGCGGATCGCTTGCGGAAACTACGGCATTCTTGCGAGGGTTGCCCGTGAAGGCGGCATTGCGGGAATCGAGTTCGACTGCGAAATGTATGCTGAAAAGCTCTTCAACTACCAGCCTGCCTGCGGCAGGAGCCGTCATGAGGTGTGGTTGAAGGCGCGGGAACGCGGGCGGCAGTGGATGTCGGTGGTGCAGGAAAACTACCCAGGCATCACAGTCTTTTGTCTCTTTCTGCATACCCTTAACTATGAGTTGCTGGGCACCCCCGACAACAACGCATACGCGCAGGGGAACCTGTTCGTCCCGTTCCTGAACGGGATGTTTGATGTGATTGCCCCCACGACTAAACTCATTGAAGGCAACGAGTTCTACACCTACAAGGCCAGCAGCAAACGGCATTTTGACTTTGCGCTGGAACGGGATCGCGAGCTTTTCAACGCACAGGTGCTTCCCGAAAACCGTGCCAAGGCAAAGGCGCAAACCGACTATGCGCCTGCAATCTACATGGACGCCTACTTCTACGAGCAGAAGAACGCCTCGCCATATTACCAGGCCGTCTATGATGTCATGAGTCCGCGCCTGGCGTGGGACGACCAGGCCCGCATGAAGGCGGTCTATCTCAACTTTCCAGAGGCGTTCCGCCGAAGCGACGAATACGTTTGGATTTATCAGGAACGCTGCCGCTATTGGGATGCAAATCCCAAGTACCTGGACAACAGGCTGCTGCAGGATGCATTCCCGCAACTGCTGCCTTTTTTGAGCGCGGTGCGCTCCCCTGATATGCTGGAACGCTACTGGCTGGAACGCGTGCGAGGCGAGAAGCTGCCGAACCTTGTGAGCGGCGGGGATTTCGAGGACGACTCCTACAAGAAGTGGCATTTCTGGCAACGCTCCAAGAACGACCATGCGGAGAGCGGTTTCTTCCTTGCACCAGGCGAGGGTGTGAATGGCTCGTGCGCCATCGTGGCGAAGAACCTGGGCAAACATGGTGGCAGCTTCTTTGTCAAAAATTTTACGGTAAAGCCTGGCGCACAGTATCTTCTATATGGCAAAATCCGTCGCTCAGAAGGAGGGTACGGTGCCTTGACCATCATGTTCCAGAAGGATTCCGCCACTTGGGACTACAATACCTTGACGCCCCTCATCAAGGTGGCTCCGCGAACGATGGCGGCAGGCGACTTTGAGGAAGTTATTTGCGTCTTCACGATGCCTGAATACCTCTCGATGGCAGGCGTGTGCTGCTCGGTTGCCGAACAGCGAAATCTCCACGACTTCGTCTATTTCGATGAAGTCGGCCTGTATGAACTGCCAGTTTGGTAGTGTTTTCTTTCGTGTGGTTGTTATTCGCAGGCGCAGAGCGCCTGCTCACATTTCGCCAGGGCCGTAGGCCCTGGCTACGGGGCTGCTTTATATGTAAGATGCTTTATAGGCGTGCCTTCTGCGAGCCACTGGATTTCGAAGTCCGTTTTGAGGATGGTAGTATTTTTCTTACGCTGCCGCAGAGCGCCTG
>JAFTAC010000470.1 GCA_017458805.1 Victivallales bacterium
AACCCGGGGTAGGCGAATCCCCCACGATGTTGCGCCCCGGAGGGGCGCAACTATTTCCACATCAATGCAATCCAAGCAATTGTGGCGCCCTTCCAGGGCGCATGGACTATTTCCTCTTCCATACCCCAGGTTCGCACCACGGTGCAAACCTGGGGCTATTCTATGTCTCGCCACTCACGTGGCGATTGCGCGGCTCCGCGGCTTTTGCGCGGCTCCGCGGCTTTTGCGCGGCTCCGCGGCTTTTGCGCGGCTCTGCGGCTTTTGCGCGGCTCTGCGGCTTTTGCGCGGCTCCGCGCCGCGCAGTCAGGACGTGGGAACGTCAGTTCTGTGGGGCTTCTGGTGTGGTCTCCGACGTTGCTTCGGGTGCTGCATCTGGTGCGGTTTCCGCCGTTGCCTCGGAGTCGGGGGCGGTTTCCGCCGTGTCGTCGGCTTCGGCGTTCTGGGCGGCCTGGTTTTCGGCGAAGGCGGCGGCCTCTTCCTGGCTGCGCTTTTCGCGTTCGTCCTTGGCGTCGTTGGCGGCGGCGTCGGCTTCGGAGAGCTCATCGACAACGGAGACGTTGGCGATGCGGTCGTTCTCCTTGACGAAGCGCATGACACGGACACCGTAGGAGGCGCGTCCACAGAGGCGTATCTGCTCGATTGGCGTGCGGACGGCCTGCCCCTGCACGGTCAGCAGCAGGAGGTCCTGCTTGCAGTTCTGCGGTATCTGGATGGCGGCCACCAGATGGTCGCCTGGACGCAGTCTCACGCTGATGCAGCCTCGTGTGCCGCGGTTGGTCAGGCGGTAGCGGAACGCGGAACGCTCCTCGCTCTCAGCCGATTCGGCGTTCTCGGCAGCTTCTTCTCCTGTGTCAGGAGCGTTGTCTGCATCTGCATCGGGGGCTTCGGCTCCATCCTGCGGCGCGGCAGGTGCGTCATCGGAACGTCCGGCGCCGATGGGGGTGCGCTTGCCATTGGCGTTTTCGGTGATGACGAGCAGTTCGTCATTCGGGTCAACCACGGCCATGGAGACGACCATGCCTGGCGTGCCGTCGGATTCCGCCTGAAGCTTGATGGCACGTACACCCGCCGCCATGTTGCCCATGGGACGCACCTGTGATTCATTGAAGCGCACGGCACGACCCGCCTTCGAGGAGATGAGCAGGTCTTTCGTGCCGTCCGTGAGTTCCGCATCGATGAGGTCGTCGTCCTCGCGGAAGGCGAGGGCGCGCTTGCCACCCTTGCGCAGGAACTTGAAGAGGGAGAGGCGGCAGCGCTTGATAAGGCCGTTCTTGGTGACCATCACCACAAAGTTGTTCTCCATGTCGATGGTCTTTTCATCATACGAGATGATGGCGCGAATTTCCTCGTGGTTTTCTGGATGCTCGGGGTCTTCGTAGAGCTGGAGAACGTTGGCGATGAAACGCCCTGCATCGCTACGACCGCCTTCTGGCAGTTCGTAGGCGCGTGCCAGCTTATAGACACGCCCGTAGTTCGTGAAGAAGAGCAGGGTATTATGGCTGCGCGTCGTGAGAATCTTGTGGACAGTGTCGTCGCTCTTGCGGGCTGTGAAGCCCTTGACGCCAGAGCCGCCGCGGTTCTGCGTGGAATATTCATCTGCGCTGCAACGCTTGATGTAGCCGCCGCGCGTGAGGGTGATGACGTAGATTTCGCGCTTGGTGAGGCCGTCCAGGTTCAGTTCGCCGTCCGCCGCCTCGATGCGTGTGCGGCGCGGTGTGTTGAACTTCTCCTTGGTCTCCAGTAGCTCCTTGCGGACGACCTGCATGACGTTGTCGCGGCAGGAGAGGATTTCCTTGAAGGCGGCGATTTTCGCGTTGAGCTCGTCCAATTCCTTCTGGAGTTCATCAACGGCGAGATGCGTCAACGATGCAAGGCGCATGTCGAGGATGGCGTTTGCCTGGATTTCATCCAGATTGAAGCGAGAAATCAAGCCAGCGAAGGCTTCGTTGCGGTCGGCTGCGTTGCGGATGATGCGGATGACCTCGTCGATGTTGGCCTGCGCAATCATCAAGCCCTCCACGATATGCGCACGCTCCTCGGCCTTTCTAAGCAGGAATTGTGTGCGGCGCGTGATGACGTTCTCGCGATGGTCGATGTAGGCGTCGAGGATCTGACGGAGCGTCATGGTGCGCGGGCGGTTGTGGTCAACGACCAGCAACTGCCCTGGGTCGTTCGTCTGGAGGGGGCTCAGCTTGAAGAGCTCGTTCATCACGACGTTGGCCGTGGCGTCGGCCCGCAGGTTGATGACAATGCGCACGCCGACGCGTGAGCTGGAGTAGTCGTTGATGTCGGAGATGCCGTGGATGACGTTGGCACGGACCAGCTCGCCGATGCGAGCCACCATCTCCGCCTTGTTGATGTTGTAGGGGATTTCCGTGATGACGAGGCTGTCCCTGCCGTTTTTGTCAGTCTCGACCTCGACCTTTCCTCGAATGGCGATGGCTCCCTGACCCGTTGTGTAGAGCTTGCGGATGCCCGCCACGCCATGGATGATGCCGCCCGTTGGGTAGTCGGGGCCTGGGATGAACTGCATCAGCTCGTCGATGGTGATGTCGGGGTTGTCGATGATGGCGACGGCAGCGTCGATGGCCTCGCCGAGGTTGTGCGGTGGCACATTGGTGGCCATGCCGACGCCGATGCCCTGCGAGCCGTTGACAAGCAGGTTCGGGAAGGCTGCGGGTAGCACGATGGGTTCCATCTCCTTGCCGTCGAATGTTTCACGCATGTCGATGGTCTCCTTGTCCAAATCGGCAAGGAGAGCTTCAGCCGCTCTTTCCATCTTGCATTCCGTATAGCGGTAGGCGGCTGCGGGGTCGCCGTCCATGGAACCGAAGTTGCCGTGTCCATGGATGAGCGGGACACGCATGGAGAAGGGCTGCGCCAGGCGCACCATCGTCTCATAGACGGCAGAATCGCCGTGGGGATGGTAGTTACCAATGACGAGACCGACCACCTTGGCGCACTTGTTCAGGCCGCCAGAGGAGAGGAAGCCGCCGCGCAGCATTGCATAGAGGATGCGTCGCGCACCTGGCTTGAGGCCGTCGCGCACGTCTGGGATGGCGCGTCCGATGTTGGCGGAGACGGAGTATTGGAGGTATGCATTCCGCATCAGGTCGTTGACCTCGGTCGGGAGGTCGTGGCGTTTGAAGGCAGCCCACTGCTCAAGCGGAATCGTTGCTTTCTTGGATTTGTTGTCAGCCATATTTCCTTACCTCCTCTATGTCTCAGATGTCGGGGTTGAGGACGCGGTCGGCGTTCTCCTCGATGAAGTTGCGTCGTCGTCCAACGTCGTCGCCCATGAGCATGCTGAATGTCTCATCGGCTTTTGCGGCATCCTCGACGGTGACTCGAATCATGGAGCGGCGTTCGGGATCCATGGTGGTCTCCCAGAGCTCGTCGGGGCTCATTTCACCAAGTCCCTTGTAGCGCTGGATGGTCAGGCCCTTGCGCCCGCGCGCGGTGATGGCGTCGCAGAGCGCGGAGAGCGAGTTGACGGCCGTAACTCCCTGGCCCTTGTCATCGACCAGCTCGATGATGGGCGCCTCGTTGTCGTAGAGATTCGCGATGTAGAGGCCCTTTTCTGCGAGCTGGTTAGCGTAGGATTCGAGCGCCACGGCCTCGGGAAGGTAGATGGAGCGGTTGTCATCCGCCGTGCGTGTGGTCGGTGCGGTGGTGGCGACGATGGCGTTGCCGTCCTCGTCATACTGCACTTCGGCAACGGGTTCTTCGACGGCAGGCGCTTCTTCTTGTTCCTCCTGGGGTTCCTCATCGCCATTCTCTGCTTTTTCAGCGGCCTTTTCGGCGGCTTCGGCCTGGAGGCGAGCCGCGCGCTTGGCGTTGGCCTCGGCAAGCATCTGCTCGGCTTCCTGGCTGCTCCATGCATAGGAGGTGGTCAGGACACCTTTGTCGCGGATTTCCACCATGTAGGTCGGGAAGGAGCCATGGCTCTTGCGAAGCTCCAGGAAATCCGTCGCATGGATGCCGTAGCGTGGCAGGTTGGTGTCGCAGAGGCGCAGGCAGTCGCGGACGGTCTGGATGAGGGAGGATATCTGCTCGGGCGGGAAGGCTTCCGCGCCTGGCAGACGTATCTGCAGGTTCTGCATGCCGAAGTTGGTGAGCTTGCTGCTCATGTCGTCTTCTGTCTCGACATACTCTTCGTGCTTGCCCTTGGTGACCTTGAAGAGCGGGGGTCTGGCGACGTAGATGTATCCAGCCTCCACCAATGGACGCATGTGGCGGAAGAAGAAGGTGAGGACGAGGGTGCGGATGTGGGAGCCGTCAACATCAGCATCGGTCATGATGACGACGCGGTGGTAGCGTGCCTTGGATAGGTCCACGTTGGATTCTTCGTCTCCGCCGAAGTGCTGTCCTGCGCCGATGGCGGTGCAGAGGGTGCGGATTTCCTCGTTGCGCAGGAGCTTTTCAGTGGTGGCCTTCTCTGCGTTGATGAGCTTGCCTCGGATGGGCAGGATGGCCTGGTAGGCGCTTTCGCGCCCGCTCTTGGCGGAGCCGCCTGCGGAGTCACCCTCGACGATGTAGAGTTCGCACTGGGACGGGTCCTTGCAGGAGCAGTCGGATAGCTTGCCGAGCAAGTGCGCGATGTTGTCCTCCGAGGAGTTCATCGTGCGGGAGATGGCCTCGCTGGCGGCGCGGCGCGCGGCTGCGGCGCGGCTGACGTGGTCGATGATCCACCGCGCCTCGGCGGGATGCTCCTCGAAGTAGGCCTTGATGTTGTTGGTGGTCGCCGAACGCATCAATCCGTTGATTTCAGGGTTGTTGAGGCGGGTCTTAGTCTGGCTTTCGAACAGCGGATTCTCAACCTTGACGGAGACCACGGCGGAGAGCCCCTTGCGGACGTCTTCGCTCGTGATGGCCTCCTTCTCGGCTGCCTTGCCATCCTTTTCCGCAGCCTTCTTTTCCTTCGCCTGCTTGGCGGCCACGGCTGCCTTGCCGCCCTTCTTCATGGCCTCTTCCTCCTCTATCTTCTTGGAGTAGTTGTTGATGGCCATGGTCAAAGCCGTGATGAAGCCCGACAGGTGCGTGCCGCCGTCCTTCGTGTTGATGCCGTTGACGAAGGAGTAGATGAGCTCGTTGTAGGAGTAGTTGTACTGGAAGGCAACGTCGTAGAAGAAGTCGCCTGTGCCGTCGGAGCGGAAGTTGGAAGTGCGTCCACCAAAGGAGATGACGGGCGGTGGCGGCGGCAGCTTCTTGCCGTTTTCGCCCGAGATTTCCAGCTTGTCCTTGTTCAGGTAGGTGACGAACTCGGGGACGCCGCCCTCGAAGAAGAACTGCTCGCTGCGGGGCTCGCCACGCACGTCCGTCAAGGTAATGCGGACGCCCGCGTTCAGATAGGCCAGCTCGCGCAGGCGGCGCGCCAGCGTGTCGTAGCTGTAGGTGAGCACCTCGAAGATGTCGGGGTCTGGGAGGAACTGGACGGTGGTGCCGTTGCCCTGGCACTCGCCGAGGTCCTGCAGTTGCTCCGTGGTCTTGCCGCGGGAGAAGCGCATCCTGTACTTGTGGCCGTCTCGCACAATGGTCAGCACCAGCCAGACGGAGAGGGCGTTGACGCAGGAGACGCCGACGCCGTGCAGACCGCCCGAGAACTTATAGACGCTGTTGTTGAACTTGCCGCCTGCATGGAGCATCGTCAGCGCGATTTCGCACTGGGGCTTGTGCTTTGTGGTGTGCATGCTGACGGGGATGCCTCGCCCGTCGTCCTCCACGGTGATGGAGTTGTCCAGCCCGATGGTGACCTGGATGTGCTTGCAATAGCCCGCCAGGGCCTCGTCTATGGAGTTGTCAACCACTTCATAGACCAATTGGTGCAGGCCGTTGAAGTTGACGTCGCCGATGTACATGCCTGGGCGCAGCCTGACGGGTTCCAGTCCCTCAAGGACGTTGATGGTGTTGCCCCCCTGGGCCTCTGGCGTGGTGGCGGCCTCGCCCTCTGGGGCATTTGGTTGTTCTGCCTGGCCTTTTAGTGGTTCATTGGCTTCAGGCGTGGATGCAGGTTGATTCTCCTGCGTTGCTTCGTCTTTTGACGCGTTGGTGGCTCCTTCACCGTTCACAGGCGCGCTGTTCGTCGTCTCGCCAGTCTCTGGCACTTTGTCTTCAGTTTCCTCGGACATGTCATTCCCCTTTCTTGATGGTGAAAGCACACGCTTTTCGTGTGCGAATATATTATATATAATGTACACGCACACGCGCGTATGTCAAGTCAAGATGGGCAAAAAAAATGATGGAAACGATTATTTATATCTTTTTGCGATACGTTATGTTCTCCATGGGGGTAGGTTTCAAAAGCCGCAGAGCGGCGCAATCGCCACGGAGTGGCGAGACATAGGATAGCCCCGGGTTCGTGCCCGCA
>JAFTAC010000471.1 GCA_017458805.1 Victivallales bacterium
ACGGCTATGGCAAGTACGGTGTGCCCGAAAGCGAAACCGACCCCAACCCCTTCAAATGGATTGCCTACCACACCTACCTGCACGACAAGCTCATGGCACGCATGAAGATGCTGCGCGACGAGGCCAAGCGCCTGAAGCCCGATGTGCTGATGCTTTCCGACGACCCAACCGCCTCATTCGACCGCATCTACGACTATGGCGAGTTCACCGAGGAATACTGCGATATCATTACCCACCAGACCTATCCGCGCAACAACATGTCCGACTTCGGCTTCTTCCCCAAGTTCATTCGCGACCTGAGCCGCGTGCCTGAAATCTGGCCCTGCATGCACGTCGAAGAGTACGGGCGCAGCTATACGCCCGAGGAGGTGCGCATCAAGCTCAGCGAGGCTGTGCGCAACGGCGCCACCGCCTTCCACTACTTCCTCTGCGATACCGTCGGTCGCCGCGCTGGTTCCAAATACATGATTACAGACTTCTTTGGCGCACCTGACCGCGCCCAAATCGAGATGGCTTGCGCCGACGCCCTGCTGAACATGCCACCGCTCAAGTTCCCCACGCCTGACATTGCCATCTACACCCCCATCGAGACATTGCGCTGCTACCACGGCAACATCCGCCTCGACCGCCCATGGGTGCTCCACACGCGCCTTGAGCAGAACGCCAAGGCAGCCTTCGTCCATGTAAATGCCGCCTCCTGGAACAAGTCCAGCAGGCTCAAACTCAAGGCCATCTTCATGCCCGATGCCAAGTATATCTCCCAGAAGGGGATTATTCAGTTGATTGACTATGTAAAGGCGGGCGGCACGTTGGCAGTGTTTGACCCAGAAGGCTTTTCCTTCACCCCTGACGGCAATGTCCCCGAAGAAGCGAGGAAGCTCTTCTTTGGCGGCACAACCCTCCAGAAGCTCGACGCCCCCTTCACCTTCCTGACCTGCAACGGCCTTAAGACTGCCCTCTCCTCTGGACCGCAATATGCCCTCACGCCTGGTGCCGACTGCCAGATTGCAGGCTACTACCTCGACAGGGAGGGGAAGACGACCACCACAGCCGCCGCCGTCACGCATACCCTGGGCAAGGGCAAGATTATCCTTTTCGGCGCGAATCCCGCCGAGCCAGGCACGGTCTCCTCGCAGGTCACTGGACAGTTCTTCCGCGATTTCGTCGCCAGCGTGGGCGGCAAGTTGGACTGCGACATCTGGCGCTTCGAGTTCCCCGCCAGCCTCATCGTTCCCCCGCCCATGCCCAAAGGCCGCTGCCTGACGGGCAACTCCGTCGTCTGGCGGCAATTCAAGGCTGACACCAGCCTCAACTCCGCCAACTCGCTGGCAAATTACACCCTCTCTGTTGCAGCCGACAAGGGCGACCCCGCCAACACTCCGATTTCATTGGACAAGGGACGCCTCACCAACAGGCGCAAAGCCGAAACCGCTCCCTCCCTTGTGCTGGGCAAAAGCAAGATAACCGACTGGATGGACGAGTTCAGGCAGCCCGAAGCCTTCAGCGTCCGATTCGACTTGGCGGAGGCCAACCAGCTCGACCGCCTGCGCCTCATCTACACGGGCACCATGCGCAATCTCACCCTGCGCTATAGCAGTGAAGGCGGTACACCGAAGGAACTCCGCTTCGAGGCACATGCCGAGGCTGGTCGCGAAAACTTCGTGCGCGAATGGGTCTTGCCCTTCCCCGCAAACACCTCTGCACGCACTGTCGAGCTGCTCTTCGACCAGGCCCCCGAAGGGAGCGAACCCTACCTCGGCCTCGCTGAAATCGAAATCTGGGGCATGTAATCAGGCCGTCCACGGCCGGACGAAACGTAATCAGGCCGTATCGGCCTGACGAAACGTGAGCAGGCCGTCCACGGCCTGACGACATGTAATCAGGCCGTATCGGCCTGCAGATACCCCCACAGCTTGCACTGCGGGCACAGGACAGATGCCTAGGAAATCGCATGCTGGCAGGCGGTGTCCTCGCCTGCCCAGATGCGTTTCTGTGTCCATGGGCAATCGGGTTCCTTCCAGAACGGGGCCTCTGCGGGGAGCCCCAGAGGGAGGAAGACCGTTGTGCAGAGGTAGAGGCTGCCAGTGGAGATGTAGGTTTCGCCCATGCGTGGCTGGTGCCCGCATACGCCGATGCGGAGCCAGCCATCGTTGTCGAACATCCCCTTCGCCGACATCGTGCGTTGTATCACGGCAGTCAGCGCGGAGCGGACCTGTGCAGGTGGCAGTTCTGGTGGAAGCAAGCCCAAAAGCGCCGCCTGTGCCAGAGCATGAAAGGCCCCGAAGCGGTAGGCCAGCGAGCGGCCTATTGCGGGGTAGGTGCCTTCTGGTGAAATCAGCTGCTCCAGGAAAGAAGCAAAATGACTGGCGCGTGTGGTCACATCCCCTTTTAGCGCCCCCCACTCCTTGTATTCGTCCCCGACTTCAGCCAAGACGTCGATAAGCATGGGCTGAATGACGAAGCTGTTGTAGTAGTTGAAGTTGAAGCGCGGGCCATCGCCATACCATCCATCGCCAAGATACCAATCCGTATGTTTGGTCAGCGCATAGTCGATGCGCATGGGGTCCCAGTCCTTCGCCTTGGCGTGGTGCAGCAGGCATTCGATGATGGCAGAAAAGAGGAGCCAGTTGTTCTTGTAGGGCTTCCGCGTCCGTGTAGAGCGCATGGCATCAAGGAGACGTGACTTGACGGATGTCTCCAGCGGCTCCCAAAGCTCCTGCGGAGCGCGCAGGATGCCCTCCGCCAGAAAAGCCGCATCGACGATAGGCTGCATGCCACTTGCAAAGGTCATGCAGTCGTTCTTTGTCTCATCGCAGCAGATGGCAAGGCCCTGGCGGGCAAGCGCGGCGTAGTGTAGGCGGAGTTTCTCCTCCGTTTCATCGGATGACGGGCACGCCAGCCATGGCGCCATGCCGACCAGAGTGCGCCCAAAAGCCTCCAGATAGGTGCAGTTTTTCTTCTCATCGGGATTTCCCTGACACTCCACTGGCATACGCACACGAAGCGCATCCTGGCTAAGCGCCTCCAGGACGGGAGTGGCGATTTTGAGCATGCATTCAAGCCAGAACTGACGTATGTTGTTCATGTATCTATACTCCTTTTGCTTATCCCAAGTACTTCTTAACGGTCCGCCTGTCAAGTCCTGAGATCTGTGAAATCTTCAAGGCGGAGTAGCCTCGTTTGTGGAGCGATTGCACGTATTTGCGCACCAGCTCTTCAGCACTCAAACCGCTGTCCGCCATCTGTTCGCCGATGTCGAAAGCGGAGGTGTTCCTTGCCTTGAGCAGGGGTGTGTAGTTGCCACGCACCAGCAGGTTGCGCAGGCACTGCTCCAGTTCGCGCACATTGCCAGGCCATGGATAGTCCATCCCCAGGTTGGCGATGATCCACTTGCAGCATTTCTCCACAAAAGGGTGTGTGTCCTGTGCAGAGAGAACGCGCTTTGCGAGGATGGTCACGAACTGGCGAAGCTCCTCCTCCTTGCCATCCAACAGGGTGCGCAGGGGGACGGTGCGGATGGTGTCCGAACAGATGCGGAAGAGGAGGTCCTGGCGGAAAGTGCCATTGCGGCAGCCATCGGCCAACTCGGAGTTCGTGGCGGCGATGACCTTACCGCCGAAGCTCTTGAGCTCCACGTCGCCGATGCGCTGGAACTGGCGGGTCTGAAGCAGGCGCAGCAGCTTGACCTGGACATCCAGCGGCACCTCGCCTATCTCATCCAGAAAGACGCATTCGCAGGCACGGCAGTTCTCGAAGGGGCCCTGGCGGTCATTGACGGCTCCCGTAAACGCGCCTTTCACATGCCCGAAGAGTTCGGATTCAATCAGGGAAGGCGGCATGGCAGATAGTTGCACGGGGTGGAAGCACTCCCGATAGGGATACTCAAACCGCCTTTCGGCGGAGTTGAACGGGATGAACTGCGAGTAGGAAATGGCTTGCGCAGCCAACTCCTTCCCTGTGCCAGACTCCCCTGTGATAAGCGTTGTGATCTGGTTCATCTCGCTGTAGAGCTGGCGGTAGTAAAGCCCCATGTCATGCGTGAAGATGGATTCCCAGATGGCACTCCGCAGCTCGGCGGCGGACGTTGTTCCCCCTGCGATGAAGTCGAAAATGTAGTTGAAGGCACGATGCACCTGGTGGCAGAGCGCAAATACCTTCTCTGACGAGTAGTTGGAAGGGGTCTTCCTCG
The DNA here is from genome assembly GCA_017458805.1 of Victivallales bacterium. Lineage (GTDB taxonomy): Bacteria > Verrucomicrobiota > Lentisphaeria > Oligosphaerales > Oligosphaeraceae > RGIG3456. Next base: position 4,190 of record JAFTAC010000471.1, read on the forward strand.
GAAGGCCTGTTATCAGTCTGTCGAAATCCTGCTGAAACTCATCGTAAAGCAGGGCGCTCTTTTCCTCGACCTCCGCCGCCAGGTAGATGTTGTGGCTCATGGAGAGACTGTACTTGGAGAAAAGCCAATAGACCGCCAGCAAATCCCACGCCTCCAAAGCCTCGCCATCGGGTGAGAACGTCCCTTTTTCCCATAGTGCAAGTCCCTTGTCAACCAAGTAGTTGCAGAGGTCCGCTATGGCAGGGAGATTTCCGTTGGCAGAGAGTTCGCCGTTCAGCCTGTGCCACACGCGGTACCGCTGGATATGACGGCTTCCCAACAGCTGCCGCTCTATGTCCAAACGCTCTGCCGTAAATGGATTCGTGAAGATGAGTTTCCCGAACAACTTAATCTTTGCACTCTCTGATGCTGTGAACATTCAATAGCCTTTTTGTATTATTGTGGAATGCTATGTTCCCCACAAGGGTAGTTTTTTAACCACAGATTACACAGATTACACAGATGCGAAGTGCCGCTTGAGCGGCACTTCGCGGTTCATTTTTGCCGTACCCCCATAAATATCCCGTTTTCAGCCGCGTTGAACGCGGCTGAAAACATCTGTGTATTCTGTGTAATCTGTGGTTTCTAAAAGAAACCTTTTGTTAACTTCCCTCTTGGGGAACATAGCGTTGTGGAAATATACGCAATTAATATAAGCAAATATCCACAAAATGCAAGAGAGAATCAACGGTCTTATCCTGCAACAACTTTTTTAATTACTTCATATTCAAGAGACAGCATTATTCTTTCATTGCCAAATCATCATCAAAGATGTTTTTGGCACACAACCTGCCTTTCAGTAATCTAAAGATTCTAGAGGTTCTAGAAAGTCTAGCGACAACACCCAGGAGGCATGTTCTATGAAATGGCTTTCATACTTTGACAAAATCGCGCTGGTCTGCGGGCAGCGCAAGATTCACTATACGCAGATGATGCAGACCATCATTGGGACGGGCAAAGCCCTCAAGGCTGTCATCCCCGAAAAGTGCCACGTTGCCATCATCGGGGCCAACTCCCCTGAATGGGTCATGGCCATGTACTCGATATGGTATGCGGGAGCGACGGTCGTCCCCATCGACTTCATGTCCACCCCCGAGGAAATTGCCTATATCCTCGACGACTGCACGCCTGCCGTCGTATTCTGCGACGCCACCACGGAGGCCAAGGTGGAGGCTGCATCCAAACTGATGAAGAGCCAGATAGGCCCTGTCAAACACTTGGAGAAGATCGGCGAGCACACCTCGAATGACCCCATCCCCAAAGACACCGCATTCGAGACCTCCAACGAGGAGCTCGCCTTCATCATCTACACCTCGGGCACGACGGGCAATCCAAAGGGCGTCATGCTCACATTCGGCAACCTTCAGGCCAACACCGAGGCGTGCTCCGTGCAGACAGTGGTCTTCATCCCCGACGACCGCGTGCTGGTGCTTCTGCCCCTGCACCACGCCTATCCACTCATGGCAACGGTTGTCATGCCGATGTCCATCGGGGCCATGGCGGTCTTTTCGCAGAGCATGACCAGTCCCGACATCATGGCAGCCCTCAAGGACAACCAATGCACCTTCATCGTCGCCGTGCCGCGCCTGGTGGAGCTCTTCCGCAACTCGATCATGCAGAAGATCAACGCCTCGTTCATCGCGCGCTGCCTGCTGTGGTTCAGCGCCAAGTGCAACTCCCTCTGGCTCTCCAGAAAGATTTTCAAGAAAGTGCAGGACGCCTTTGGCGGACACCTCCGCTACATCTCCTCGGGTGGAGCCGCCAACAACCCGATTGTCACCCGCGACTTCTACGCGCTGGGCTTCCACCTGCTTGAAGGCTACGGCATGACCGAAGCCGCGCCTCTGATCTCCTTCACGCCTCCCACCCGCCACAAACCTGGCTCGCCTGGCATCCCCGTTCCCTGCAATGAGGTGAAAATACAGGATGGCGAGGTGTGCATCCGCGGCAAGAACATTATGAAAGGCTACTACCACCTCCCCGAAGAGACCGCCCGCGTGAAGGACAAGGACGGCTGGCTCCACACAGGCGACCTGGGCTACATCGACGAAGACGGATTCCTCTTCCTGACGGGCCGCAGCAAGGAGCTTATCATCCTCGGCAACGGCAAGAACATCAGCCCCGATGAACTGGAGCGCAAGCTGGTACAGCACTCCGACGGCCTCTTCACCGACTGCGCCGTCTCCGAACAGGGGCAGATTCTTGCCGCCGTCATCGTCCCCGACAAGGAGGTCATGACGAAGCGCGGCATCCTGAACATCCGCCAGACGATTATGGACTCGGTCATCGAGCCCTACAACGAGGAGATGCCCTCCTACAAGCGCATTTCCACCCTCATTCTGCGTGAACAGCCCCTGCCCAGAACCCGCCTGGGGAAGCTGCGCCGACACATCATCCGCCAGCAAATCAACGCCAAGGAGGGCGAGGCCCCCGTTGAAGCAAAGTCCGCCGAGCCGATGCCCGACACCCCCATCGCCAAAAAGGTCATCCACTGCCTGGAGGAGATTGCGGGGCGCACCGTCCAGCCCGATGAACACTTCGAGCTGGAGTTGAACCTGGACTCCCTCGCCAAGATGAACCTGGTGACAAACCTCTGCAACGCCCTCAACATGGAGGTCCCTGTTGAGATGATTGCCAAATACCCCACCGCGCGCACCTTGACCGAGGCTCTCGCCGCCATGGATCCTGCTAGCACCGCCAGCCAGCATTCCGTCGCCGATACGTCCATTCCGCATGCGGCCTGGACGCACGGCCTCGTCCGCACGCTGATGCTTGCCTACATCCGCTGCATCTCCAAAATCGAAATCAGCGGACGCGAGAACATCCCCGACGGCCCTGTCATCTTCGCGCCCAACCACCAAAGCTCGCTTGACGGCCTCTACCTTGCCGCTGGCATCGACGCCGCCCGCTTCAAGAAGACCTACTTCTATGTTATCTCCAAGTTCATCAGCGGTCCATTCACGCGCTGGTTCGCCAACCGCCACAACATGATCGCGATGGAAATCAACGGCGATCTGCGCCAGTCCATTGGCAAGCTTGCCACAGCCCTCAAGCAGGGCAACTCCGCCGCCATCTTCCCTGAAGGTACACGCAGCATGGACGGCAGCCTGGGCGAGTTCCGCCCAGCCTTTGCACAGCTCTCCGTGGAGACGGGCGTGCCAGTAGTTCCCGTCGTCATCGATGGCGCATTCAACGTCCTGCCCCGCAACCAGCGCTTCCCCTCCCTGGGCAAAACCGTCAAGGTCA
>JAFTAC010000472.1 GCA_017458805.1 Victivallales bacterium
CAGGCGATGCGCACGTGGCGGGATGGGACAGCACCGCCAACGCGAACTACCGCCCCTGGCGCATGAAGGGACCTGGCTGGTGGGACAACCTGGTCGGCCCTGGGCAGCCCTTTGACACCAACCGCTTCTTTGTCATCTGCGCCAACGTCATCGGCAGCTGCTACGGATCGACTGGTCCTGCGTCCCCGAATCCCGACAACAACAACCACCCGTACGGGCAGTCTTTCCCGAAAGTCACAGTGGGCGATTGGGTGAAGACACAGGTCGCCCTGGTCGATTACCTGGGCATTCAGCAGCTCTATGCAGTCGTCGGCGGTTCGCTGGGTGGACAGCAGGCCTTGGAGTGGGCCATCGCCTACCCAGAGCGCGTCGGCAAATGCATCATGCTTGCCTCGGGCGGCAAACTCCCCACACAGGGGCTTGGCTTCAACCATGTGGCGAAGGTCACCATTCACTTGGACCCGAAGTTCAGCAACGGCAACATCTACAGGGAGGATGTGCGTGAACCCAATACGTTGATTGATCTGGCGCGCGAGCAAGACTCCTCCCTTCCTGATGTGCGCTACTATGCCATCAGGGACAGGTACCTGCCCAGCCTCCACTCCTCCCGTATGCTGGCACACATCACCTACCTCTCCGCCAGCGGAATGGAGAGTAAATTCGGGCGCAAGCTCCAGAAGGTCGATGCACATTCGACCGAATTTGCAGATGATAATGGAAACAAGCTGGAGCTTTCCGTCCACGGCTATCTCTCCCACCAGGGCAAGAGCTTTGTGGAGCGCTTTGACGCCAACAGCTACCTCCTCATAGCGGATGCAATGGACGCCTACAACGTGCAGCAGCGCTGGGGCAACGGCGACCTCGTGAAAGCGATGTCCCGCATCAGTGCGGAGATGATGGTGGTCTCGTTCTCCTCCGACTGGCTCTACCCCAGCACGGAAAGCCACTCCATCGTCACAGCCCTCCTGCAGAACCACCACCCTGTCACCTCCATTGACGTGACCAGCAACTGCGGGCACGACGCCTTCCTTGTCGAGGAGGAGAAGGTGACCCGCATCATACGCTCCTTCCTCATGACCCCCGCACCCGCCAAGCTGCGTGGACGCGGCGACAACGACTGTCGAAAAGGAGGTGCAAAATGACGGAATACACATCCCATTTCAACAACGACCTGCTTTTCAAGAACACGCTGAAAAACTTCGGTATCGAGGCGGACTGCTCCTTCGAGATGCTGCGCCAGTGTTCGATGATGTATGATTCCACCCCCGCCGACACCCCTGTTCGGCGCTGGCATGACGACATCATCAAGCGCCTCGTCAAGTGCGACGACTCCCTGATTGACCTGGGCTGCGGCGACGGCGAGCTCATGGCACGCCTCTCGTATGCATGCAACTGCTGGCTTCAGGGCGTCGAGAACAACGAGGATCTGGTCAACCGCTGCGTCGAGCGCGGGCTCCCCGTCTGCCACGGAGATTTGAGCGACATCCTCAACCTGCTTCCCGACAAGAGCTACACCTGGGCTGTGCTGGAGGATACCCTCTTCACCTTGAAAGCTCCGCTTGACGTCCTGAACGAGATGCTGCGCGTGGCCGACAAGTGCATCGTCACCTTCCCGAACTTCGCCCACTGGAGCGTCCGCTTCACCTTCAGCCTCGGTGGACGCATGCCTGTCACGAAGTCCCTGCCCCACACCTGGTACAACACCCCAAACATCCACCTGTGCAGCATCAGCGACTTCATGGACTGGGTGCGCTCCGATGGCGTTGATATCCAGGAGGCCTGGGTGCTCGTCGATGGCAAGGTCCTCGTCTTTGACCCCACCAAGTCCCACAACATCATCGGCGAACAGGCCCTCTTCGTGATACACAGGGGGTAGCCAGGCCACGGCGGTAGCCAGGCCGTCCTCGGCCTGGCGTATATGCCGCGACAGCGGCCGTTTTCTGTCCTGTGCCTAGCACTTCAGTGCTGAGTGGTTGCCAAAGGACGGGAGCCCGCATCTCCTTTTTCTTTGCCGCCAGCTTTCTCCCACCATGAAAAAGCTCATTCTCCCATTGCTTTTGCTGCTTGCCTTGGTGGCTTATCATCTGTGGCCATCTGCGGAGGAAACTACGTCAGAAAAAAAGCTTTCTTCCCCAAGCACTCAAACAAAACATGCTCGCTCAAAGCATCGCCATTCTGCACAAGTTAGCGAAGAGACCACCTCTGTTGCATCAATCGATGTAACTAACGAAGAGCAAATCGAATACGCCGTTGCTGTGCAGGACGACGAGCAATATCGGCTTCTCATTGAAGCAGCTCGAAAAGAACGACTGTTTTTATCCGCCATTTCGCCATTGCGTGTCGTGCGCCTGCGTGGGGCGGCGACAAGACTGAAACAGCTGCTCTCTTCTTCGACTTTTTCCGAGGCGACAATCTACATCAACCACATCGAGTGGATTATTCCCGAGTACGAAGAAGAAAAGCTTTTCGGGTATCCAGGCCGTCCATTCGAGGACCGTGCCTTGAACTGGTTGGGTATTGACAAGACGGCGGAAAACCGTGGCAAAGGCATCACCATAGCCCTGCTGGACACTGCTGTGAATGTGGACGCACCCTCACTCAAGGGCATCTCCATCCAGGAGCGGGATTTGTTCGGGCTGGGAAAGCAGTCGAAAGAAGCCGCCTCCCTGCACGGGACGATGGTCGCCTCGGTGCTGGCGGGCAAGGAAGGTGTCGTAGGCTGCGTGCCATCGGCAAACATCCTGTCGTTTCCCGTGATGGACGCGGAGGGCTATGGCTCCTCCCACAATGTCGCGCAGGCGATTGTAACCGCTGTTGACAGCGGTGCGCAGATCATCAGCATGAGCCTGGGTTTCACCCAAGGCGACGCGCTGCTGGAGATGGCGGTGGCGTATGCCGCTTCCAAAGGCGTGCTGGTGGTGGCCTCTGCCGGCAATGAAGGGACTGCCGAATCAGGCGAAAGCAGCGTCCTTTATCCCGCTGCATACAGCGGTGTGCTGGCGATTGGAGCCGTCAATGCGGACAGCCAGCGCCCCGACTTCAGCTCCACAGGCGCGGAGCTGGCTCTGGTCGCACCAGGCGTGGGGCTTATTGCCGACGACGGCTCCGACTATGTGATGTTCAGCGGCACCTCCGCCTCCGTCCCCTGCGTGACGGGGAGCCTCGCCTACGTGATGGCTATCAAGGAAGGGATGTCGGCAGAGGAGGCGGCAGTGCTTCTTCTGGAGAACTCCAATGACATGGGGCTGCCCGCAGACGATGTCGAATACGGCTTGGGCGGAGTCAACGTGGAACGCGCGCTGAACGCCGATTCGCCTGGCATCTTCGATGCAGCAGCCGCCGACGTGGCCTTTGTGAAAAACGAGGCAGGCGCTGTGGAAAGCGTGGTTTTCACGGCTCAGAACCGAGGCACGGAGGAAATGGAGCGCATGGTGCTCGTCTGCACCTTGCGGGATGCCGTGACGGGGAAGAAAATATACAGCGAGGAAAAGCTTTTCGAGAACGTCCCCGTCGGTGGAAGCGTCTCGGTTCTGCTGAGCGACGGCGAGTTTTCCAACAACCTCTCCGCCACTGTGGAAGTTCGTTCCACAGAAGACTTCAATAACCAGAACAACCGTGTCAGGCGTTCCTTCGAGGTTGTAAAACCATCTTCAGAAAAATGACCATGGCAAATACACTTGATTCCTTTCGTCCGATTCCATTCTATTTTCTCACGACGCGCAACCCAGACGACTACACAACAGAGGCTGTCGGTGCCGCGATGGATGCCGTCAAGGCGGCGGGCTTTGGTGGCATCGTCTTTTTCAACAAGCCCCCCCATGGCTTCGACGAGGCTACCTATCTGTCTGATTTCTACTACGAAGTGTTGGAGCAGTTTGTACTGGCCAGCCGTGAGCAGGAACTGGCTCTGTGGATCAACGACGGCTTCAACTTTCCGCCTGGCGATGCAGCAGGGCGCATTGAAAAGCGAAATCCAACGCTGACGCAGCAGCGCATCCGACCCAACGACGAGGGACGTCTTGATGTCGTAGAGGTTCCCTGGGGCTTTCCCGCATTCGAAGAAGAGGAGAGTTCCCGCCTTTTCCGCGAGATAGTCTATGAGGGTCACAAGAAGCACCTTGGACACTACTTCGGCAATGGTATCACAGGCTTTTTCTCCGATGCGGACAATCGCCGCATCAATTCTGGACTGGACCGAATCTTAGGGCAGGAGCGCTACTACCCCTGGAGCCGAACATTCGAAACAACTTTCCAGGCACGCTACGGCTATGCCATCACGGAGCATCTAAAAGGGCTGTTCGATGGCACGGAGCCGTCTGTCTGCGGCGACTACTGGCAGCTTTGCGGGGAACTCTACCAGCAGTGGTTTGCGAACAATGCCAAGTGGTGCAGTGCAAATCACCTGAACTACACCTTCCATACCTCCGACACAGGGCCGCTGGAGTGGACAAAATGCCACCGCAGCTCCCTTTTCTCCGAGGGGAATCCCGTCAGCCTGCTGATGCACTCCCCCATGCCTGGCACCGACCACGAGATACTCGTGCTGGACGGCGGCACCCACTACGACAGCAGGCTTTTCACTCCCAAGGTCACACGCGGCGCGGCCCCTGAAAAGCTGTGGCACCCGCGATTCAATGACACCAGCCGTGACGCTCGCGCCAAGTATGCGGGAAGCGTGGCAGTGCTGAAGGGTGCGTCACGCGCGATGTGCGAGATGTTCGCCGCCACCAACTGGGGCGCAACCTATCAGGATTTGCGCCGCATTGCGACATGGCAAATCATGCAGGGCATCAATTTCATCGTGCCTCATGCGGTGCATCACCGCTTTATGGACTGGTCGAAGTTCTTTGCGCCGCCCGAGTTCATCCACGGCACCAATCTGCACGGCATCCGTACATTCAACGACATGCTGGCAAGGTACTGCCAGGCGGCAGCCGCTGGCCACCTGAAAGCGGAGGTTGCCCTGGTGGAGCCGACAGAGGAGGTTTGGCAGGGCAGCACCTCAGAAATGTTCTACAAACTATTCGACAGGCTGAACCGCTATGCAGGCGGCTATGTCATCTGCCCCAAAGCAATGGCAAACGCTTATTCCTGCGTGATTGATTCCATGACCGTTGCTAATGCGGAAACTGTTTCCCTGCCCCAGGTTCCTATTGCCTTCAGTGGCGGCGATGTGCTGTTCATGAGGCGGGAGCTGGAGGATGGCACGGAGTACCTGCTTGTGGCGAATGTCTGGTCGAACGATGCATTATCTGGCGTGCTATCCTTCTTTGGACGGCAGATTCAGCTCCTTCTGGAGCCTGGTGAAATCGCCATCGTAGGCGGTCCATACGAATCATATCGCATGGTTTCGACGCCGAAAAGCGTGGTCAGAACTTGGGACACTCCCCTGCCAGTGCGCTGGGGAAGCGACAACCTCGTGCCGTTCAACAGCAAGCTGATGTTTCAGGTTGCCGAACCGACACGCCTGCGCCTTCATCTTCCAGCAGGGACAGTTGCGACACTGGACGGCACACTGCTTGTCAATGGCGTGAAGCCAAAGGCGACCACACAACTTTCGGGGAGCGTCACGGAGGGCGGCAATCCTCTGTGGGACGACGACTACGTCAGCTATGCCTTTGAGGTGCGGGATGCTGCGGTACACTCTCTGAAAGTGCATGATTTGGAGGGAAACCGCAGCTCATTTTTCGAGACGCCTGCCCTGCTGGAGGGGGATTTCAGCGTGGAATCCCGCCGCAAGGGCGACTATGCACGGCACGTTAAAACCACCTATATGCTTTCCATCTACGAACCTGAAGAGGAGCTGACGCTTCTGTCACCGAGGACGACACATCTACGCGCCGATGCGGGCTGGGAAAAGCAAGGTGGTCTCTTCTACTCGGGAACAGTCGAATACGATTTAGGAACGCTGGATATCGTCGAAGGGGAGCTGCTTACCTTTGAGGCGGCTGGCGTTGCTGAGCTAATCATTGACAATATATCGCAGGGCATTGTGGTTGCGCAACCGTGGCAGTTTGTGTTGAATGTCCCAAGCGGGACGCATCATCTGGTGCTGCGCTGTTCTAATACCATGGCCAACCGCATGGAGCGGTATGCCGCTCCATCGGGCCTAGTCGGAACCCCTCACATCCTGCGTGGCTAAATGATAAGGAATAAAACAATGCGGAGAAAGAAAATGGCGATTGGAATTGCGGTGGTAGTGTTATTGGTGGTATGCGGGGTGTTCTACGCATGTTGTCATGGCCATGCGCCTGCGTCGGTGCCCGAGGTGGCGAAGCGTCCGAAAGGGCGCGTGTTAATCGTCTGCTACTCGCAGTCAAACACAAAGAGTACGCTGACAATGGGGAAGTGGATTCAGCAGATGACAGGCGGCGACCTGATGGAAATCGAGCCTGTGACCCCCTACCCCGATGGCTACGCTGCCACTGTCAAGCAGGCGTATGGTGAAATCAAGGAGAAATACAAGCCCGCCTTGAAGCCTCTGGACAAAACGGCAAATGACTACGACATCATCTTCCTGGGCACGCCCGTCTGGTTCGGCACTTTTGCGCCGCCTATCCGCACGTTTTTAGCGGAGAACAACCTGGCTGGCAAGACGGTCGTGCCTTTCTGCACGCATGGTGGAGGCGGTGCCTCTTCTACCTTCACCGACCTCGCCGCCGAACTTCCCGACTCCACCCTCCTTGAGGGCCTCCCCCTCCGAGGCCCAAATGTCGTCCAGCGCAAAATGGGCAAGGGCCTCGAAGCCCTCTCCTACCCCGAAGACGTCCGTAACTGGCTCCTCAAGCTTGATTTGGGCTGGGAGTAAAACTACAGAAATAAAAACGCCCCTCTCCATTATAAGGATAAGGGGCTGTGTTTGTTAAAGACGGTGATTAAGGCTCCTTGTTTGTTATTGAATTGGATGAATCGCTTATTGCCCTGGCGATTGCAAGGATGGCACTTGTGGCGATGACGATGCCACCTTCGGCGATTGTGATGATCATACTGTAGTCTCCTTTGTTGTTTTATGTTGGGGACGTATATGATAGTTGGATGTTATTTGTTGTCGATGGCTTTTTGTTTGTCGATGGCGTTTTTGATGGCGAGGATGGTGGAAGCAGCGGCTGCGATACCTTCTTTGGTGATTGTGATTTTCATGCTGATATTTCCTTGTTGCTTGGTGTTGTTTGTTGTGTTTAGGGGGATTCTCCCCTCCCCTGGTCGGAGGAGGGGCCTGGG
>JAFTAC010000050.1 GCA_017458805.1 Victivallales bacterium
TCCGTCCCTCCGCCCCTCCGCCCCTAGACAGAATACCACCTTTTATATAACACTATCTTCAAATACCTATAATAAAATAAGGTGACTTTTTGAATTTGAAAAAGCCGACTTGACAAGCCCCCCGAATCTGGCTAAATTAGTCCCCAACCCTAAGGGTGGGGCCCCGATTGCTCCAAGCGCACTAGAGTCATCCAAGCGCACTAGAGTCATCCAAGCGCCTCCAAAAACAACCTATAGACACAAAAAAGTGCTTGCAATCTCCTGTTTGCAAGCACTCTCAAGAATAATAGAACTGTTCACTATTATTTCGCACAAATAACCACTGCAAGCTCCCCTGAATCGTCAAAATACTCTGCGGAAAACGCATCAGTCAAGACACGCCCTACCCCAGCCGCTCCATTAGGCGTGAAGTCCATATAGTCGTCCAACTTTGCGATACTGTAATCTGCAGAATCAAAGAAGGGGCTGACAAATAGCTCACCATTCCTCAAGTGGAGCTCCAGCGGGGTCGAAAGGCATCCCGTCCATTGGCGTTCAGGCGAAGGGGCCATGCGAATCCACGACAAATAGACACACTTGCCAAACGGTGTGCCGAAGAAAGACTGCCCTGCATAGGCGTTACCGTAAAGGAAACGCCTGGTTTCGGAGGAGAAACAAACCTTGCCCTTTTTGGAAATCGTCCCGACGCGGTAACGTCCGCTTGCCTCGGTAAACAGCCAGCGAAGGTCACCAGTCGCCTCGTCAACCATGGGGCGTATTCCAGGACATTCTGCGCCTTCGGGGATTTCGTAGATGTCGGTCGGCGTCCAATGGAGGAGGTCGGAGGATTCAAGAAGCAGGAAACTGGATTTCGACCTGCCTGCACCTAGGTAAAGCGCCATGCGCCAGACCTCAGCCTGCGGGTCCCACACTATGTTCGGGTCGCGGTCGCAATCCCCCGTGATGTTTCCGATGATGGGTAGCCCACCATTATATTTTCTGAAAGTATGCCCGCGGTCGGTGCTGACGGCGAGGCACTGTGCCCCCTTGTGCGTTTCAACATCGCAGTTCGTGTAGAAGAGCAGAACGGCGTCTTTGCCGAAGCCAGCAACTCCCTTCTCATCGACCACAGCGCTGCCCGAGTACATCACCCCGTATTCGTCGGGATGAAGAGCAATGGGCAGATGTCTCCAGTTCTTCAAATCCTTGCTAACGGCGTGCCCCCAGTGCATGTTGTCCCACGAGACACCAAGCGGATTATACTGGTAGAAGACATGCCACTCGCCATCGAGGAAGAACAATCCATTCGGGTCGTTCATCCAGCCATATTCAGGGTGGAAATGGTCTTTCTGCGAGGCCCCCTTCTTGACGCTCCAAGCAGGGTCCAGTGCCCTAGAAAGCTCGTTCGGTCCTGCAATGGAAACAGGCTGCCCGCCATCAGCAGGCAAGTTGTATTCCGCAATGAACGCCGTCTCCTCAGGCTTTGTCGCAAGACGCACATTCATGCGGTAGCGCCTGCCCCCCTGGCAAATCGTAATAGTGGAGACGGGCGTCGTCCGCGATACTGCGAGTCTGAAGACATCAGATGAAAAGGTATGAATTACCATCCTTACTCCTTCAATAAGTCGGCAAAAAACTCATCTACAAACAACGAATAAAAGGTATCTGGAGTTAACACAGGAAGAACATCCTGTGGAAAGTCTTTAGCATTACGGGTTACAATACATTCTGCACCAATAGATATAGCAGAATAGAATTGAATGGCATCTTCAAAATCAGTTTTCCTCGCCCAAATGGCCTTTCCTAATGTCATCTGATCAAGTGGAGCTAGAGAAAAAGTGGCGTTCAAAACTTCAATAGCATGTTGAGCAGCATCTTTACCAGAGTGTTTTCGAATAATATAGAAAATATTATTATAGCTAATTGCAGAAATATACACTTTTGCTTTTTGTTTTTCCGCAACTCCCCATACAAAGGCAGAACTTTCGTAATAGGGAGACCTTTGCTGAAAGACATCGAGAAGGACGTTGGTGTCAACAAAAACAATCATTGCTTGATTCCGTATTTTTCATCAAGGATATCCTCGATTTCACTCTTGTAATCCCACCCATCTGGGACTTTCAAAATGCCACTTACAGAGCGTGTAAATGGACCAATCGGGATTTGTTTCCGCATGTTCTGACTACCACGGGCAAGAATGAAAGCTGTGAACATCTGAGTTATACTTGTCTGTTCCTCCGCTGCAATCCTGTGCGCAAGCTCAATTACTTGCTTGCTTGGACGCAATGTTAATTTGGCCGAATCCATGATAATAACCTCCTTGATGACGTATAGATTTTAAAATAATATACGTCTTTATCTCAAAAAGTCAAGTTGATCAAGCTACCACGTCTGTCTGTCGAGAACGCGGTAGTTGGCGGCTTCGGCGATGTGGAGGGTGGTGATGTCGCCGCCGCCCTCCAGGTCGGCGATGGTGCGCGCAACACGCAGGATTCGGTCATACGAGCGCGCGGAGAGCTGAAGCTCGTTGATGATGTTGCGCATCATGGTGATGCAGTCGGGCGAAAGACGGCAGATTTCGTCCATGATCTTGCCGTTCAATGAGGCGTTGTCCTTGATGTTTGTGCCAGCATAGCGTCGTCGTTGGATTTCCCGTGCCGCAAAAACTTTCTGGCGCATGGATTCGGAGGATTCCCCGTTGCGGCGGGAGGTGAGGACTGCCTCCGTCAAGGCAGGCACCTCCACATGAAGGTCAATGCGGTCCAAAAGGGGGCCAGATATTCTTCCACGATAGGCATTTACCATCATTCGTGTGCAGGTGCAGCGGCGCACATGGGAGCCGTAGTAGCCACAGGGACATGGGTTCATGGCGGCAATCAGCATGATTTTCGCGGGGAAGACAAAACTGCCAGACGCCCTGGACAGCGTGACCTCCCCGTTCTCCAGCGGCTGGCGCATCACCTCCAGCACACTGCGTCGGAACTCGGGCAGCTCGTCCAGAAACAAAATGCCGCGATGCGCGAGGCTCAGCTCGCCTGGGCGCGGGATGGCCTGCCCTCCAACCAAACCCGCGTCGCTCACGGTGTGATGCGGGTTGCGGAAGGGACGACGCGTGATGATGCCGCAGCGTGCATCCAGCACGCCCGCAATACTATGCACCTTAGTAACTTCAAGCGATTCTTCTATGCTCAATGGTGGAACGATGCTCTGGAGGCGTTTGCAGAGCATCGACTTTCCAGAGCCAGGAGGCCCTATCATCAGCATGTTGTGGCTGCCAGCCGCAGCAATAAGCAAGGCGCGCTTCGCGCTCTCCTGCCCCTTCACATCTGCAAAGTCGGGCAGCCCTGTGTAGATATCATCATAGACCTTGGAGAGGTCCATCGTCTGAGGCTCTATCTGGACAGCTCCGCTCAAGTAGGCGGCGGCTTCGCGCAGCGTGCTCACGCCTATCACGGGGATGCCCTGCGCCGCAGCAGCCTCAAGCGCATTCTCCTTGGGCAGCATGATGCACTTCAACCCCAGTTTCTTCGCGTGCATCGCCATGGGCAGGGCCCCCTGTATCGGACGCACCTTGCCATTCAGCGCAAGCTCCCCGATGACCATGATGCCGTTCAGGGCCGACGACGGTATCATCCCCACGCACCCCAGCTCGCACAGGGCAATGGGAAGGTCGTATGCCGTCCCGCTCTTACGCAAGTCCGCAGGGGCAAGATTGACGATGGTGCGCCCGTTCGGCGGTGGTAGATGACTCTGGATGATGGCGTTCATGATGCGCTCGCGGCTCTCGCGTATCGCCGCATCGGGCAGTCCCACCACGATGGTGGTTCGGTCTACCTTCCCTTCCTCGTTTGGCATCCCTTCCACGACATTCACCTCGACCTCAACCGTGCGAACATCCACGCCGTATATCGCCGCACTCAATATCTTCGTCAACATTTTCGCTCCTTCGTTCGTTAATTATGGGTGTGGAATCAAAACCCGAGGGGTGGCTTCAAGACCACCTCATCAGGATGGATTTCATCACGTGACTCCCGACAGCAACCTGCCTCTTGCATAATATACCCGCAAACAAAGAATTTGCAATTCACCAAATGAATATTAAGCATTTTTTCATTCTAATTATCCTATTCGTCTTATCCATTCAAGCGGATGGTGGCTATGCAGTCGTTTGTGACTATGCAGTTGCAAAGCGGCTTTCATCAAGGGACAAGGCCGAACTGCAAATCAAAGAGCGTGGCGGCCAGCTTCTATTTCAGTTGTTTATGACGCGATATGCCACAGAGCTTTTCGACGGCAAAGGCATGAAGCTCCTGAACAGCCCCACATCTGGGGCGCAAATCGGTGGTGGAAGTATTCAATTTTGGATAGATGATGACAAGACGGATGTTGCAATAAACGGGAAGATTATCGGCACTCTCAAAGGCATCGCTTTGAACAACCGCCCCGATGTGGTTTTCACGCCATCGAATGCCATCCAGCAAAAAGGAAAGCCACGCATCCAAAAACTAGCAAAAATCGAGTTCAGCGATGATTTCGCGCGCGTGGAGACGGATGCCGATGACTCCCAGTGGACGGTGCTTTCAGGCGCCTTCGAGGTGAACATGAACCGCAATCCAGGCAGCAGCCAAAGCGCGTTCCAGCTCTGGTCCTCCTCGCCCGAAGGTCCAGGCGTCGCCCTGGCAAAGGCCTCCTGCTGGTTCTGGAAAGACCTGCGCATCGGCGCCTCCTTCCAGAGCGCGGAACGCGACGGCACCATCGGCCTGCTCTTCAACTGGCTCGACAAGGACAACTACCACGCCTTCACCGTCAACGGCGAAGGCTCCTGCGACATCCGCCGTGTGCGGCGCGGCAAAGCCACTGTCATTGCTAGCGCCAAAGGCGGCTTTTCCCCAGGTGTATGGACACGCCTCGACATCGTCTGCTCGGGTTGCAAGATATGGGGTGCCGTCAGCGGCGTCAACATCATCGAGGCGACGGACGAGCAGGCCATCTGCGGGCGCGTCGGCATCTTCCTCGACCATGCAAAACAGGTCTATTTCGATGACGTCACCGTGCGCAGCGCCCTCCCTGAAGAGCGTACTCCCAACCGCCCTGCCCCCTTCGGCCCCTGCGAACAGCAGTGGTCGGACTTCTCAGGAAAGCACTTCATAACAGATGCATATATGGCCTCCTGGGCACACCCGCGCAGCTTCTGGAGCAACGGTGCAGACAACATGCTCTGGTTCCGCAGCTGCCTCTTCAACGACATGGCCCTCGCCTGGCAGGCAGCCCCACGTTTCCGCTGGCCAGGCACCATCCGCATACGGCTTTTTGCAGACACCGCCACGCCAACCAGCGGCTACCTCTTTGAAATCAAAAAGCCCGCCCCCAAACAGCCTCTATTCGAAGCAACGCTCTCCAAGGAGGGCACACAACTTGCCACCGGCAAGCTCGAAGCCCCTGCCGTCACCAGCTTGAAAGCCGCTGCAAGCAACGGACTCATTACGCTGGAACTCAATGGGCAGAAGCTTCTTGAATGGAAAGACCCAACCCCGATTTCCAGCGGCATGATGGCCGCCGACTTCGGCAAGGGCAATTTGGGGCGTTCCCTGCACCACTCCGACTGGCGGGACACCGCCCTTGTCATGTCCTCCCACCGCCTCGACTACAGCTTTGAGAACGCGCCTGCCGCCTGGTACGCCCAATCTGGCCGCTGGCAGGGGACCCACCGCTGGGCATGCGTACCCAAATGGTCCTTCTACGGCGGGCGCGGCCCAAAGGGCGTCGTGGAGTGCGAAAGCGCACGCGCAGCCCTCTGGAACCTTCGCCAGATTGACGGCGACTTCGACCTGGAAATCTTCGCGGCCCCGATGGAGGGCACCCCGCAGCGTGCACACTTCTCCTGGCCCGTCACCCTGAATGTCGCCTTCTGCGCAGACGGGCAGGACCTGGGCTCTGGCTACACCTTCTCGTATGGCACATACGACATCCCCTCGCGCCTGCTCTGGAAGAACAAGGAGCTGGCCGCCAACACGGAACGAGTTGACGCGACCCTCCGCTCCCGCATTAACGACTGGTACCACAAGATGACGCAGGTCTGGCAGCACATCCGTGTGCAGCGCCGCAACGGCAAAATTATCATCCACGCAGCCACCCATAGCGCGGAAGGCGATTACAACGGGCTGAAGCGCGTTTTCGAGACGGATGACGCCAGCAATGGCCAGAGCGGCCAGTTCGCCATCTGGACCTGGGAGAACAACGGCCTTTCCATCGCGCGCGCCACCCTCTCCTTCCAGAATTCGCCTGGTGCCGCACAACAAAAGCCACAAATTCAGCCATCACAAAAAATAGCTGGAGGCACGCGCCATTTCTGCGACCCTGAAAACGGGGGGCTTTTCCAAGCGGTTCTCAGCGACACGCCCATCGACGTGCGGCAAAATCCCACGCTCATCTTCAAGTGGCGCCCAGGGCCAAACACGAGCCTGACCCTCTTCCTCTCCGTGCGCGACCAGGTGCTGGAAGTTCCACTAATGCCCAACACGCATCCACATGATTATGCGCTGGGCGGCGTCACACCGCAAATCAAGAAGCTGGACGACGGCTGGCAGGAGGTGAAACTCTCCCCTGCCACAGAACTTCTCAAGGCTTTTCCAGACGGTCTCAAGCTGGAAATCGACCGAGTCGCCATCGCCACCCCATTCCATACGCTGGAGGAGATTGGCGGCATCGGCGTCAACCAGCCAGGTGCTTTCTTCGATGTGAGCGACCTCACTGTTGAAAAAGGCGAGCCACTTGCGCCAAACGCAACCACTTGGTATCCACGCCTACACGGTGTCCGCTTCAACAACGATTTCGAGGACAGCTTCGGCGACTGCCGTCGCTTTGGAGGACACGACGGCGCAGCACTTTCACTGGGAGCCACAGCCCCCGCCTCTGGCTCCCGTTCGCTTAAACTGCTCAACCAGCGCGTCGATGGTCCCGCTGGTGCCACGCTGGTCTCAACACCCTTCACGCTTGATGCCTTCCCCCAATTATCCTTCCAGTTAAGGCATCCCGTCGGCCTTGAGACACACCTATCCATTATCTCTGCCGACAGGCATTTCGATTTCGACCTTACTGCGAACGCATCCAGTTCCTGGACAGTCATCGGCAGCCAAATCACGCCAGACGACAACCAATGGCACGCCGTCAATATCGACCTCGCCACCCTCCTCACAAAATACATTGGCAAAAACGGTCGCATCGATGCGCTTCTTATAGCGGACAGCGGCAACATGTCCACACGCCAGCGGATAACCTACCACCTTGACGAACTCCAGCTCATCCCCGCACTAGCTCCCACACAGCCGATTGAACTTGTCTCCAATTCCACGGAGAATCCCGTTGCAGCCTACCGCTGGCGGATCGCAGACGCAGCATGGTGTGAGACGTTTATTGACGGGGCTTCCGCCGTGTTGAACAACCTCCCCGACGGCAAATCCGCTGTCGAACTGCAACCACGCTTCAAGGATGGCTCGCTGGGACGTCCGCAGCGCTTCGCCGTCGTGAAATCAACCGAAGCCCATGGTGCGCCACCATCCAAGAAGCCCGCGCCGACCGAATTGCTTGCACCGACCGTCTCCTACATCCCCACCGACCGCCTCTGCCGCACGACGATGGAACGCCAGCCTGGCTGTGCAGACCGCCTCGCCGACATGGAGGACATGTGTATCCGCCGCGAATGCTGGCTCTCCCCCACCACGGAGGATGCCGCCACAGGCGAGGCCTCTGCAGAGCTCACCAACCTGGAAAGGCACGACTTCTGCTCAATGTACTTCCGCCGTCAGCCATGGAGCCCCAATCGCTGGCCATGCATCTCCTTCGACTACTGCTTCAAGACTCCTGGTTGCCAGCTGGTCATGGAGCTGCTGGTCAACGACATCATGACCGTCGTGGAATGGACGGGCCCCAACGCACCAGGCAACTACTTCCACAGCAGCGTCGTCGGGCGCACCCCCTGGGCCGTCCAGGACGGCAAGTGGCACCACGTGGAGTTCAACTTCCTGGAGATGCTCACAGAGAAGCGCTTCGGTGGCAAGGCGCCTGGCAATCTCTCCGCCGCCGAGCTCTGCACCTGGTCAACCGTCCACAACGGCCACGGCTACGACAGCCCGCACGGTGCGCGCTTCCTCATCGACAATTTCACCATCTACTCCCCCACCGACTCCACGCCCTCCTTCGAGTGGCGAATGCCCAACGGCAGCCTCCCAGCCGACGGCTACTCAGTCGTCTTCGACCAGATTGAAGGCACCATCCCGCCAGAAACCATCACCACCAAGGAGACCACCACTGCATTCAAGGACGTGAAGCCAGGCACCTGGTACCTCCACATCCGCGCACACTCTCCCGATGGCAAGTGGGGACCCGCTGCGCATTGCAAGATTGTCACTAAATAACCAACATGAACACGTCGAAAAAAGCCTCTCTGCTCGGATGGATTCTGCTTCTGGGCATCTCCTTCGTCTATTACTTTGCCAATTTGCAAAAGGTACTGGTGCCGGCGGCAACCTTCAACGAACTCCAACGAATATTTAACGGCAACGCCGCAGCCGTCACCGCCCTCGGCGCGGCCTTCATGTACTCCTACGCTATCATGCAACTGGTGACGGGGCTTCTGGCCGACCGCTACTGCGGCGCGCGTGTCATTGCCGTCGGCGGCATCCTCTTCTGCGTCGGCTCCCTGCTCTCCGCGTATGAGAAGTCCTTCGCCCTCCTGATGGTGAGCCGTGCGCTGACAGGCATGGGAGCCGCCACCGTCTATCTCAGTGCCGTGAAGGAAATCAACCGCATCGTGCCCGATTCCCTGCCTCTCCTGATGGGCGTGCTGCTCTTCCTCGGCTATTCGGGCAGCGTGACGGGCACCCGCCCGTTCATGGCCGCCGTCCCCCGCTACGGCTACCATACGATGATGCTCTGGGCAGGCATCGGCGTCGCCATCTCCTATCTCATCTACGTAGCCATCTACATCCCGTCCAGCCTCCCGCCCGTGCGCAAGGAGGTCAAGTTCAGCCCCGTGCCATACATCGATGTGCTTAAGCGCAAGCACAACCTGGCGCAGATCGGCATGTGCGGCATCGCCTTCGGGACATACTACGCCTTCCAGTCCGTCATAGGCAAGAAATTTTTGGAAGACTACTGCGGCATGAGCGCCACCAACGCGGGAACCGTGCTCACCATTACGATGATCATCGCCTCAATCAACGGCTTCATCGTCGCCAACATATCACGCCTGTGGGGCAACCGCCGCCGCCCGTTCCTGATGTTCGAGGGCTTCGGCTGCATGGTCACGGCACTCTCCCTGACCATCCTGCTGCTATTCAACTGCCACAGCCCCGTCCTTGCAGTCTCCGTTTTCATCTTCCAGGCCTTCGCCTGCAACGTCGGCTCCATGACCGTCGCCATGTACCGCGACGCCAACGAGGAACACCGCTTCGGCACCGTCATGAGCGTCAGCAACTGCTTCGCCTATCTCGTCACCGCCGTCTTCGGCGGCTTCCTTGGCAAGCTGATGGACATCTTCCCGCCCACTATCGTCAACAATGTCAAGGTCTATGGGCGCAACTCCTACCTGACGGTCTTCGCCGTCTTCCTTCTCCTTGGGGCCATCGCCGCCACCCTCTCCTGCTTCCTGCGCGAGTCCTACGGCAAGAACATCGCCAAGGAGCTGAAGTAGCAGTAACCTGTTCTGTGCGCCGCACTTTAGCACGGCAGGAGCGTTTTCTGCGAGCTAAAGCCCGCAGCACAGAACAGGTTATAGCCGCGGCACAGAACAGGTTACGGCGCCGGTCGTGGAGATGGCGCGGCGAGCGTGGAGATGGCGCGGGCTCCGCCCCGCGCAATTAAAGATAGAACGGTGTGGTAACGGCGATAGTGGTAGGCTTGTCGCCCTCGATTTCCACGCGCACGTATGTTTTCAGCGGAAGCCCCGCCAGGGGTATCTTCTCATCCAGCGCCGCCACATCCAAATCCTTTTCGAGTACTTTTGCTCCACCCGAGAAGATGCGCAGCTTCCGTATGTTGGAATCAAGGGCCTTGGCGTGTATGGTAAGAGTGCTGTCGCCTTTGAGCGCCACCGTGTCGCCAGGCAGCTTGCCGTCCAGCGTCACATCCACCTCGTCGAACCATGCGGCGGCGATGTTGTGCCCGGCACGGATGGCGGCGACCACGGAATCACGCGTCAGTTCCCCATCAACATAGATGAAGTTCTGCGCGAGATTGTGGACAAGGCGCTCCACGCCGAACAAATCGACGGAGTTCATCATGGCGATGTGCCGCCCTTCCGCATAGACCTTCTCGTACATGGAGCCTTCCAGGGAGGTCAGATGCTCCTTGTCAACGCCGTCGTAGTCGTACTCCTTCCAATAGTCGAAGTAGGGGTGGGTGGCGCAGACCGCGCCTCCATGGCTATGCACATAGTCGATGGCCTCGTGCAGATACGCTTTGATCTCCTCCGTGCTGTAAAAACTGCAGGTGAACTCTGGCTTGTAGGCATCGGCGTCGGTCCCCATGGCCAGCATGTGGTAGGCATTGTGGTTGGAGGTGGCGTTCACCTCCGTCCAATTGAAGGGGTGGTACTCCTGACCGTGAAGCATCAGCAGCTTGTCGTCGGAGAATCGGTTCAAGTCCAGCACACCGTGGTAGGGCACGGCGTCCTTGATGGCGATGGTGGCGATGTCGTACTTCATATAGCGCATCATCGCAAGGATGGTCCCTAGGGAGGAGTCGCCGCCATACCATTCCAGCGAGTGGAGATGAATGGCCATCTTGTAGTTGCGTTTCCGCTGACGCGGAGGCAGTTGCGGAGGCACGTATGGCGTGGAATCCTTGTCCAGGAAGCGCTGGAAATGCGCCAGCACATTGGGCACATACTTGCGCCAGAAGGCAAAGGGACGTTCGGCGCAGTCGCACTTGACCTCGGGAAAGAGGATCTGGTTCCAGAAGTAAAGCCCCTGGCCATATTTCGCCTGCAGAACCAGGGCTCCGTCTGTCACGGCGGGGTCCATGTAGGAGCCAAGCACCTCCCATTTGCCGCAGTCAACAGCACAGGAAAGTGCGGCGGACTTGACGATTTCAGGCGGGCGCCCCTTCTCCGAGCCCACTATTCCGAAGGTGTTGGCAGGTGTCTGCCAATAGACCATGTCCTCGGGGTTGATTTTGTTCGGCACGTCGAAGAGCTGGCGGCCAGCAGGCTCGACCATGGGCATCATATAGCACTTGTAGGTGCTGTTGAACATCTCGACGGTAGTCACATAGCGATGCACCAGCATCGGGTAGCCCACCTCTTCGGGCAGGAAGAACTTGGCCCAGCGGCGGTAGTCCTGATGCATGAACCAGCAGATGCCGCCACGCTTGATGTAGTCTCGGAAGTAGGCCTCGTCGTTCTCAATGAAGTCATTGTAGCCGTTCTGCTCAATCAGCACGACATCATATCCTTCCAGGTAGCCGCGTTTCTTGTAGTCAATTTCCTCCACCTCAATGCCCAACTCCTCCTTGAGGAATGTGACAAAACTGTACGGCGGCTGAAACCAATGCTTGAAATAACCGATTTTCATTCTTGCTAAAAACTCCTGATATGAACTTGATTCTCCTACTCCTGGCGATTCCCCTGCACTAAGAATGGCGTTTTTCAACGGCAATTGCCGTCACGCCCTCTTTTGGCGTTGAGGAAATCGAACGTTTTCCGACGGCGAAGACGCCGTCGCCACTCCCTGTTATTTCAGGGCGTCGTCAAGTTGCTTGTTGTGCTGGCCCTGTGCTTTGTTGAGCTTGTCTGTCATTCTTTTCTTGGCCTGGATGGCGGTTGCGCCAGTGCCGTAGTTGATGACGCTGTTCACATCGTCCATCATGGAAGGCTTCTGCGCGGGCTTCTGGGCCTGCTGGGCTGGCTTGGGCGGTTGTGGCTGGGCAGGTTTAGCGGCCTGCGGCTGCGCAGCAGGCTTTTTCACGGTGTTGGTCTTCGTTTGCGAGGCAGGTTTGGGGGCTGGCTTCTTGCCAATCTGGTTGTCGCAGGCGAAGAGCAGGAGAGAGAGAGCGGCGACGCACGTTAAGAAGAGAGTTTTGACGTTCATTTTTCGGCCCTAACAAGTTTGAGTTTATAGATTACAGGGTTCTCTGTGAACATGACGTTTTCAGTGCTGTTAGGCTGTGGGAGGCTGGGGGAGAGGAGATTCCAGCCGTATGAGGCCAGCTTGTCGGCCAGCTCCTGCGCCTCTGTGTCCTTCAAGGCGATGGCGAACTCATGGAAGGATTCGTTTTCGCGCATGTCGAACTGCCTCTGGTTGACGGCTGCCACCTGTTTCAGGAACTCGACGCCCCTTTCGACGTCAGGCATGCTCCATACCTGTTCGACGACTGACGGGAAGACCATGCCAGAGGCAGGAGAGGTGGTGTAGGGTTTGGCGGCGGCACTGCCGACGGTCTTTACGTTTGCGTTATCAGGCGCAGGTACGCCGATATGGGTGCTTCTGACGTATTTACCCGTGAAATGCGGTTCGTAGGCAGGCTGCACTGCTTCAGCCACAACCTGCTCCGAGCCTTCCTCCACTGGCCCATACGTCCAGATGGAGAGCCCCAGCACGATGAGTATGGCGGCGGCAGCCGTGTAGGTCAGGCGGCGGAACATCTTGAGGCGGCCTTGAATCATCCCTGGCTTGTCGCGCTGGACGGCTGCCAGAATGCGATCCGACAATCCCTCAGGCGGCTGGATGGCCGTGGCAACCATGGCATCCAACCTTTTCATCTCCTGCAATTTAGCCTGGCAGGAGGCGCATTGGTCGAGATGCTGACGTTCCTCTGGCGTTCCAGAGCCGCTGTAAAGCTCTTCAAGCTGTTCAAGAGTCAAGCAAGATTGTTCTGATGTTTCTTCTTTCATACTGGAAGCCTCATAGTCCAAGCCGTTTTCTCAGTTCATCCCTGGCTCGTGCAATGCGGGATTTCACGGTACCCAGCTTGCATTTCAGGAGTTCAGCTATCTCTTCGTAGCTCATGTCCTGGATGTTGTGCATGACCAGCGGCTCGCGGTAAACCTCGGGCAACTGCTCAAGCTGGGCGTTTAGGTCCTTATCCAGTTCGTTGTAGGCGGCTTTCTCGTCAGGGGGAAGAGCGGTGTCGGGCAGGTCGAGCCTGCGGTCATCGTCCTCTTCCGTGCCTTCCAGAGGTGCGTCAATGCTGACGTGCCGTCCTGCCGCCCGCGTCTTGTTCCATTGATACTTGTTGCGCGCCAGGTTCATAGCGATGCGGTACATCCAGGTGGTGAAGGCGGCGTCGCCTCGGAAATCAGGGAGGGCACGGTGGATTTTTATGAACGTGTCCTCTGCGATTTCTTCTGCGTCCTGCCTGTTCCCCAGAACACCATAGGCTATCTGGTAAGCGCGGCCAGAGTATTTACGGACCAGCTCCGCAAAGGCGGTTTCATCGCCTTTTTGGGCGCGGGCAACCAACGTCCTGTCATCGGTTTCTGTTTCTTTGGACATTGATTCTTGCATTTTGTTCCCAAGTTTTTTTAATTTGCAATTAGAAATTAGCAATTAGCAATTAGAAATCA
>JAFTAC010000473.1 GCA_017458805.1 Victivallales bacterium
CCACTCCGTGCAGCTGCCTGGCGGGAACGGCACCAGCTCTGGCGGCAAGCGCGAGTTTGTCGCGCCGCTGGCTCGTGCGGCGGCGGCAGTCGGCATCGACGGCCTCTTTCTGGAGACGCACCCCTGCCCTGACAAGGCGCTCTCCGACGGCCCCAATTCGGTGCCGCTCGATCAACTGAAAACCCTGCTCAAGTCCGTCAAGGAGATATATGAACTTACACGACAAGGCTAAGGCTATCAAGGCAGTTGTCATGGACGTGGATGGAGTCCTGACCGATGGCGGCATCGGTTACGGATGCGGTTCTGAGGACGAAATCAAGTTCTTCCACGTCCGCGATGGACTAGGCATCAAACTCCTCAACCGCAACGGCATCGCGACTGCCATCCTCTCTGGTCGCGCCAGCAAGGCAAACCGCCGACGTGCCGAAGAGCTTGGCATCCCGATCATCATCGAGAATTGCCGAAACAAGCGCGAGGGTCTGCTCCAGATATGCACCCAGCTTGGTATCACGCCCGATGAGTGCATGTACATCGGGGATGACCTGATTGATTTGGCTCCGTTGCGGCTCGCGGGCAGCGGCGTCGCCGGCGGCGACGCCGTCGGGGAGGCGCAGCTCTGTGCCGACTGGATTATGGAGCACAACGGGGGCAAGGGGGCAGTCCGCGAGGCCGCCACACGCCTCCTGAAGGAGAAAGACCTTTGGGAAGCCATACTCCAAGATTATCTTGACCGATAACGAGGGAAAAACGATATTGAGCAATCACCTGTCCATCATCTTCTTATGTGCTTTTCTGGCGTGGATGCCCTCTCTTTTTGCAGAGGGCCTGGGCAACCGCACGTCCGCGCAGCGCTTCAGCACGCATGGACTGGACAAGGATGGCACCCTTCGATGGGTGTTAGAAGGCGAATCCGTCAATTTTAAGGGAAATGTGATGGAGTTGAAGGACGACGAGGCACGGGTGATTGAGGTGAAAAACTGCCGTGCGGTCTTCCATGGCACCAATGGAAAGGAGTTCACGCTGATGACCCCCTCCTGCAATGTCCTGATGGCCCTCCGCGAACTGAAGAGCGATTCTGTTTTACAGTTTACCACCAACGGTTTCGAGGGAAGCGGCATAGGCTATGACGTGAACCTGGAAGAGCGCATCGTGCGCCTGCGCTCCACCGTCCATATCTCCATCAAACACAAGGCTGGGCTACTCCGTGAAAAGATGGAAGAGCTCAAGGCCAACAAGAATAAACAGGAATAGATACATGATGAAACGCATGACCCTTTTGGCTGCCCTTCTGGCAGCGCTGCTTCCATTCTTCCTGAATGCGCAGGAGGCGGCAGAAAACGCCGCAGAACAGACTGCGGAGGAAGGCGAGGAGCAGGAGATGATTGTCAATGCCGACAGCGCTGACGTCCAGTTGGACGAAGACAATCACCCCGTCGCCATCGAATTGGAGGGAAATGTGAGCATTGAGGACGTCACAATGCGATTTACTGCAAAAAAAATGACTGTCCACCTTGACAAAAACAACAAGCCGATTAATATAGAAGCAGTGGGGGGCGTGACGGTCCGAAAACTGGATGGCAGCGCAAGCGCCACTGGCGAAACGGGGCGTTACGACGCCGAGCTTGACACGGTTGTCCTGAAAGGCAACTGCGTCATTCTCCAGGAGAAGAACACCATTCGGGGCGACCAGGTCGTCTTTGATAGAAAGACGGGCAAGATTCGCCTTAAAGGTGCCAGTCTGACTCTTCCAATCAAGAAGGGACAAGGCGGCATGGACTTCGGCAATCTCCTGAAAGGCAAAGAGGAAAAGATGGAAAAGGACAAAGCGGAAGGCAAGAAGGACGCTGAAGCCGACAAGAAGGCTGAGGGCGACCTTCCCGCCGAGAAACAACCGAAGCAAGATGGCAAATGAACAGAAGGACATACTGCTTCAGGCAGAGGGGCTTGTGAAGGTTTACGGTGGCAGGCGCGTGGTAAACAACGTCTCCATCGAGGCCCACCCTGGCGAAGTGGTCGGTCTGCTTGGGCCGAATGGCGCAGGGAAGACGACGACATTCTACATGATTGTCGGTCTTATCAAGCCTGACGGTGGAAGCATCCGCTTCATGGGGGAGGACGTCTCCAATATGCCCATGTACATGCGGGCGCGGCTCGGCATGGGCTATCTGGCTCAGGAACCATCCATTTTCAGGAAGCTCACCGTGGAGCAGAATGTAAAGTGTGTTCTTGAGACGCTGGACATGACCGACCAGGAGCGCAAAAGCCGTCTGGAGGAGCTGCTTGAGGAACTCAAGCTGACCCATCTGGCGAAGCAGAAGGCGATGACCCTCAGTGGCGGCGAACGCAGGCGCCTCGAAATCACTCGGGCTCTTGCGGCAAACCCCACCTTCATCATGCTCGACGAGCCCTTCGGAGGCGTTGACCCCATCAACGTCAACGAAGTGCAGAAAATAGTCGCGAACTTACGAGACAGAGGACTCTCTGTCCTGATAACAGACCACAACGTCAGGGAGACCCTTGGAGTTGTGGACCGTGCATACCTGATATGCAACGGCGAGATTCTGTTTACAGGCGACAGCGAATCCCTTGTCAAAGACGAAAACGCCAGGCGCGTCTATCTAGGGCCGTCATTCACGGTCTAGATAGTGCCTGCCTGGCTCCACAATCCTTATAACAAAGGAGGTAACTAATGGACATTGACATCAGCGCAAAACACGTAGTAGTAGAAGACTCTATCAAGGAAAAGGCCCGTGCTCTAATCGCACGCCTGGCCGAGGATTTCCCGAATCAGAAGATAACCTCCGTCCGCGTCCTTTTCGCAACGCAGCGCAACTGGTTCCCCGTTGAAATCCTTGTCAACGCCAAGAACCTCACCCTGCACGCAGCCGCCAGAAACGACAGCATGGGTGCCTCCCTGGTGAACGCCTTCGCGAAAATCAACACGCAGATGGAGCGCTACCTTGAAAAGGTGCGCGACGCCTCCGTCAAGGCTGACCCCGCAGCCAAGGACAAGATGTGGAACTCCAAAGACCTGCGCGCCGAAAACGACGACGCCGACCTTGAGGACTACACCTACGAAATTGAAGAGAAGTAAAGAGTGAAACAACAAAAGCCCAGGCGTTTAAAAATGCCTGGGCTTTTTTGCACCAAACAAAACTAGAGAATATGGAAAGAATCAAAATCGCCCAACTGGGCATGACGCATGAGCATGCGGCAGGCAAGATGGCCTCCATCAAGAAACTGCCCGACATCTATGAAATCGTCGGTGTGGTTGATGACCGCGAGACGGCAACAACGCCGAACTGCTACAATCCCACCACCATCTATGACGATGTCCCACGCTTGACACTTGAGCAGCTTCTGGCATATCCAGGGCTTCAGGCTGTCTGCGTCGAGACCCCGAACAACGAGCTGGTTGACGCCACCATGCCCATGATGGAGAAGGGCCTGGCAATCCACATGGACAAGCCTGCTGGCGAAAGCCTTCCCGCATTCAAGAAGCTGCTTGACGGATGCCGCGCCAAGAACCTTCCGTTCCAGATGGGCTACATGTTCCGAGGAAACCCCGCCCTAAACCTGATCATCGAGCGCGTCAGGCAGGGGTGGATTGGCGATGTCTTCTCCATTCGCGCTGACATGAACCACAACTACGGTGGTGCGCGCTACCAGGAGTACATCGGCAAGTTCAAAGGCGGCCTCGCCTACAACCTGATATGCCACCTGATTGACTACGTCACCACTTTGATGGGGGCTCCTGAAAACGTCATCCCGATTCTGAAGAACACGGCGAACGAGCCATCCAACTACAAGAACAACTGCCTCACCATCCTGGAGTACAGCAACGCCATCGCGGAACTGGCCTCCTGCTCGTATGAGTCCGCAACCACCTTCGGTCGTCGCCTCAAGGTCTCTGGCACAAAAGGCTACTTCGAGCTTTGCCCCATCGAGCGCTTTGACGGACAGCCACTCAAGATGACCATGAACCTCGTGGAGCCCAAGGGCGAATACGAAGCTGGCAAGCACGAACTCGACTTCGGTGTGCAAAAAGACCGCTACACCGCACAGTTTGAGGAACTTGCAAAGATTATCCGTGGCGAAATGCCAAACAACACCGACTACGACAAGGACTACCTCGTCCACCGAATCGTCCTTGCGGCAGGAAGTTATATCCGCTGGTAATCAGGTGCTCTGCACCTGTCATATTGTGCCCAGGTGCTCCGCACCTGAGCAGTAGAAAACGTAGCCAGTGCCTACG
>JAFTAC010000051.1 GCA_017458805.1 Victivallales bacterium
GTGCCCCGCGTCCTCCAGCGTCGCCGCCACGCGAAGCTGCGGCAGGGCTGCAGTCATCGCCGCCTCCAATTTGCCAACCAAAGCGTCCGCTTTTTCGTGGGTGCTCAGGTAGAACGGCGCCTGGGTGACGCGTAGCTTGGTGTTGCCCTTGGTCAAAGGCGTCTCGAAGCCGACCATACTGGTCAGCAGGGCATCCTCCTCAAGCGCAAGACTGATTTCGACGGGTGTGTCAGTGGTCCAGACGGTTGCCAGCGTGGAGCCATCCTCCTTGCGGAAGAGGCATGCATGGCAGCTATCGACAGTCAGGTCCTTCAGGAACGAGGAGAAGGAAAGCTGGTGTGCCAGCGTGGCGTACATGGCGCCGCCAGGCAGGGGCACGTCCCTGTAGTTGTTGCCAACCTTGATGGGCTTCCAGATGGTGCTCATGCACATCTCGCCGTCGTCCTTGGAATCCTGGCGGCGTGTCGGACAGTGCAGCTCGAAGGAGCGCACAGGCCCCGCCTTCGTGATGATGACGGTGCGGGCTGTCAGGCAGGCCTGCTCGACAGCCAGCCCCTTGTCGTAGGCTGCGCCGAAGTTGATGGCATACCCCGTCTCCTCGTTCTTGATGACGGGGGTCTTGCCGAGGCTGGCCGCCAGTTCCGACGCCTCCTTGTAGAAGGAGGCAAGGCTGGTTTCGGGCAGCATGTAACTGCCCAGCAGCATGTTCCAGTTGCCCGTGTAGGCATCGATCGCAAAGCCGTCGAAGTCCTTGATCAAATCCTTGAAGACGATGGAGTCGATGGAGGCAAGACGGCTCTGGACATTGGTGCCGCCACACCAGAACTCGATGGCGGGGTCGATCTGCTTCACGGCACGGTTCACAATACGAGCGATGACCATCAGGTCGAACATCGCCTCAGTCCAGGTGCCTGCGAACTTGTCCATGGTGGCCTGGGAAGGCATCTCCGTCTGGACGCTCCACTCTTGGACGCGCCCCTTGGTCATCGTCGCCAGCCGTTGTGCCAACTCGCGACGTCTGCGCAGGTTCTCCTCCTTCAGCAGAGGAAAACCTTTGGCGTAGTCCTCCGCAGGGATGACATCCCGCCGTATGCTTGCCCCCATGCAGAAGGCGAGTTTATAGTCATTGCCCTCAATCAGTGGCTTATAGTAGTTGTAATTCCTCTCTGCCTCGGACTCGGCTCCTTTCGCGTCAAGGAAGTTCATAAAGACCTTCATGCTGATGGCTCCGCATCCCACACGCTTGTAGTTGTTGAACATATCCGTGAAGACGCCATAGCCAAACTGGAAGAACTCGTCGCGCTTCTCAAACTGCGGCGTCACGGCGAAGGCGCTCTGGATTTGGTAGGACTCACGTCCGTTCACTTGGATGGAGGCATCTGCGACATAGTAGCCTGCCTTCTGGCCAGGCAGTTGAATAAGAGCCGTTCCAGACAGGTCAAACTCGCCCGTGATGGGAGCCTTCAGGATGGAGGCGTCCGTTGCTGGTTCCCCCCAGACGTCGCATCGTTTCACGTTCACGGAGTAGGCCGCCCTGCCCTGCCCCTCCAGATCCAGATGCATCGCGACCGCC
Organism: Victivallales bacterium; assembly: GCA_017458805.1. Lineage (GTDB taxonomy): Bacteria > Verrucomicrobiota > Lentisphaeria > Oligosphaerales > Oligosphaeraceae > RGIG3456. Next base: position 1,574 of record JAFTAC010000051.1, read on the forward strand.
TCGCCTGGCTCGAAAAAGCCCGCGATGCCATCGGGGTAGAAGAGGGCCTTTGTAATCTGCTTGTCAAGGGCATGCCTGAACAAAGCCTTGGCATCCGACGGCAGTTTGCGGACGGTGATGTTGTCGAACCAGACCGTGCCTGGGCACAACAGGGTGAGCTCCAGGTTGATTTTCGTGCTCTTCAGACGCTTTGCGTTGAAACGTCCCGTTCCGTGCTTCCAGTCAAAGGTGCCTGTTTCAGGCTTGCCCTCCTTGTTGGCGACAACGCGCTGCCAGGCGTTGTCCCCATGCAGGACAAAGCGAGCCCCCTGCCCTTTTCCATCGCCGATATCCTTGCCTTTCATGTAGAAGTTCAGCTCGTACTCGCCATCCTCCTCGATGTCAAGCACGTATGTCAGACGGGCGGGACCTTCCAGACGCACAGAGCAGTAGTCGGAGAGTTTCTCCTGCGTGTCCTCCACCACTTTTCCAGTGGCTTCCCCCACTTTGACGGTGGCCTTCCAGCCAGGTAGCCCCTTCTTGAAGGTGAAATCCTGTCCAAGTGCGACAAGCCAGAACAATAACAATCCAATGGTCAGTTGTTTCATAGTTACTATAAGTTAAGGATAAAGAGTTTTTCTGTTTGAGGAGGCAATTCCAAAACTGGCGCACACGATAGCATTGAAATCACCACTGGACAAGGTGTTCACACCTCGACTTGCGTTTTTGGTAGTTTCAAAACCTGCATTCGCTGGTTTTGAAACTACCTCATACTATAGGATGAAAAGCACCAAAATCCAAACGGATGCACTGCTTTTTGTTGGGATGATTCCAATTCCAGCCTTCCTGCCCTTTCCCTGTTTCCCCTCCCCCACCGTGCCATTCGCCCTGTTTCCTCTTCCCCATGCGAAGTGGCATTTCAGTCTATTTTGACCATTTCTTGCCCAAAATCACTTTTTTTTCATCTGGCGATTTGCATATTTCCAAAAGCGATGTATCTTAATAGGCGTTGACAGAAATGCCAAGTAAATGTTGTACCTGTAGCTCAGCTGGATAGAGCGTCTGGCTACGGA
>JAFTAC010000474.1 GCA_017458805.1 Victivallales bacterium
CCCACCGCTTGCGCGGCGGGCACAGAACAGAAGGCCGTCTGTCTTGTTTGCGGTGTACAAGCACCGCTTTTTTTAGGAGGCAATATGAGAGATTTTCGCCACAATAGTTGTAGAACTTGGCTCATTCACCTGTTGGCGTTTTTGTGGCTGCTGCCAGCCTTAGGTTCTTTTGCAGTGGCGGCGGAGAACGTCTATGTCGTGCCGATTGAAGGGGAAATCAATGATGGGATGCTCTGTGTCCTGCGGCGTGCCTTCCGTGAAATAGGTGAAATGAAACCGTCTGCCGTGGTGGTTGAATTGAACACACCTGGCGGATCTGTTGAGGCCACACGCAAGATCATTTCCCTCATACGAGATGTTAAGGCGGACAAGACGCCAGTCTATGCCTTTGTAAACTCCGACGCCTTGAGCGCGGGCTCCTTCATCAGCATCTCCTGCAACGCCATCTATATGGCCTCGAATGGCACCATCGGCAGTGCGCTTCCCATTGTGCAAGGGCAGGACGGTGGATTTGAGGAACTATCGGGGAACATAGGCGAGAAGGTGATGTCTGCCATGCGCTCGATGGTGCGCAGCCTGGCACAGGAAAACGGCTATTGTGAAGATGTGGTCATGGCAATGGTGGACCCCAACCACGAGGATGTGAAAATCGGCGACACGCTCATCTGCGCGAAAGGGAAGATACTGAACCTCACGGCGAAGGAGGCCACAGTCGTTTATAACGGCGAAGAGAGGCCCGTTCTGGCATCGGGCATCGTCAACAGCGTGCAGGAACTCTGCCAGGCTGTCGGCAAATCAGGCGATTTGAACATCGTGCGCTTCGAGAAGAAGGCTTCCGATAGGCTGGCGCTATGGATTACAAGGTTCGGTGCGGTTTTTCTTGGGCTTGGACTGATGTTCGTCTTTATTGAAATCAAGACGCCAGGCTTCGGTGTGTTCGGCATTACGGGCATTGCGCTGCTGTGCGTCTATTGCTTTGGGCACTATGTGGCGGGACTTGCCAGCGTTGTGGAGATTGTGATGATTTTCATCGGGCTCATCCTCATCGCGCTGGAGGTCTTCGTGGTGCCTGGATTTGGCATTACGGGCATATCTGGCATCACGCTGACCGTGCTGGGCATCGTGATGGCCGTCATTCCATCTCTGCCACGGGTACCCGCCTTGCCAGGCCTGGAGAACAGCCTATGGAACGACATCCTGCAGCCAGCCATTGTCCATCTGGGCACGGCCATTTTCGTCATCGTCGGTTCCTTCTGGCTGCTTCATGCGGCCCTGAAGCATACCAAGGCGTACAATACCATCTTCAGCCATGCAAAACTGGACAACAAGGAAGGGTATGTCGGACTGAATGTGGAAGAGTCCAATTCACTTATCGGCAGCGTCGGTACGGCTCTTTCCGTGCTTCGCCCATCAGGCATTGTACTTATCAACGGCAAACGCGTGGATGTGGTGACGAGCGGCGACTTCATCCCCGAAGGCACCACCGTCAAGGTCATCGCCGTCAACGGTGCCTCGGTCATCGTGGAAAAGGTGTGAGAGTGAATTCTGTGTGTTTGCCGTTTACGGCAATCTGCCTATCGCATGACACCTGCACAAGCGACGGGGGGCAGATGCCCCCCCGAACCCCAAAAATGTGTAACGACGACGAGGGCGTCGTCGTTACTCCCCTACCATTCGTCGTCGAAGTCGTCTTCGTTGGGCTCTGGGCGCTGCGGTTTGCGGTGAGTGGCGAGGATTTTGTTTTTGATTTCGGGTGGCTCTGGCGGGAGCGTGTCCAGGGTTTTCTGCATCAGGCGGCAGATTTTCGCACTGTCCTCGCCCAGTTCGGCGATGGTCGGGAAGATAATAACGCCTTCGCCCTCGGATTTGCGCAAGCGGCGCAGGTTTCTGGGGGCGTCGTCCAAATCCATCTTGTTTGCGATAATGATGAAGGGGCGTTTTGCCAGGTCCGTGTCGTATTTTTCCAGCTCGCTTCGAAGGGAGGCAAGGTCTTTCAGCGGGTCGCGTCCATCGACGCCGCCCATATCCAGCACGAAGCAGAGCAGACGGCAGCGTTCGATGTGGCGCAGGAAGTCGTGCCCAAGGCCGACGTTGTCCGATGCACCATCAATGAGACCAGGGATGTCGGCCACGGTAAACCGCCTGAAATCAGGGTTTTCAACGATACCGACATGGGGATGCAAAGTGGTGAAGGGGTAGGGGGCTGTCTTTGGTTTTGCGGCGGAAATGGAGCGGAGCAGAGTGGATTTGCCTGCGTTCGGGTAGCCCACAAGGCCGATGTCCGCCATCGTCTTCAGTTCCAAATCCAAATCGCGCATCTCGCCTTCTTCGCCAGGCTGGCACTTCTTGGGGGCGCGGTTCGTGGAAGTGACGAAATGCGTGTTGCCGAGGCCGCCGCGTCCACCCTTGGCGGCGATGAACTGCTTGCCTGCTTCGTCCAGGTCCGCGAGCAGCTCGCTGCTTTCGGCATCGAAAATCAGCGTGCCGACTGGCACCTTGACGATGACATCCGCGCCATTGGCGCCATGCAGTTTCTGGCCACGGCCAGAGCCGCCCGCCTTCGCCTTCCAGACAGTCTGGTAGTGAAGCGCAATAAGCGTCAACTCTTCGGGCACCGCCTGGATGATGACGGACCCGCCATGACCGCCGTCGCCGCCGTCTGGTCCGCCTTTGGGCACATATTTCTCACGTCTGAAGCTGGCGGAGCCAGCTCCACCATGCCCTGCCTCAACATGAATCGTTGCTCGGTCGATGTACATAATTTACGAAAAAGATTTGCGGAGCTCTTCTTTCTTGCGGTCGCGACGCTCTTCAAGGGAGCGGATTTCCATGGCGAGGTCGTCCTGGATGCGCTTCTGTTCCTCTGGATCGCCCTCCGCCTTTTCAAGGCGTGCCTGGGCTGCAAAGCGTGCCTGGACGATTTGCGACTCGTAGGTGCTGTCAACGTCAGCCAGGGCGGCCTTCTGCTCTGGGGTATAGTTCCGTAGAGGACCGCCAAAGCGCTCCATCGCCAGTTCAAATGCTGATTTCATGGGTGTTTCCTTGTTTTCTAGAATCTCTAGAAGCTCTAGAAGCTCTAGAAGCTCTAGCGATTATTTGACTTGAATACCCTGGTGGTAGTCCTGGAGGGATTTCACACCGCCATCGCCGTTCTGGAAGGCGGCGATGCCGTCGGCGGCTGCCTTCGCGGCTGCAACAGTGGTGATGTAGAGAATGCCATAGCGGATGGCGTTCTTGCGGATGTAGGAATCATCGACCTTGCTGGCCTTGCCGATGGGCGTGTTGATGACGAGGTCGATGTTGCCGTTCTTGATGGCATCGACGATGTTGGGGCGACCTTCGTTGATTTTGAAGATGGGCTTGGCGGCTATACCGTGCTCGTTGAGGTACTTGCAGGTGCCTTCCGTGGCAACCAGGTTCAGACCGAGGGAGACGAACTTCCGGGCGGGCTCGATGATGCCTTCGCGGTCTGTCGGGTTGACGGTGATGAGGACGGTGCCCTTGGAGGGCAGCGGTGGCTTGGCGGCCTCTTCCGCCTTGTAGTAAGCGAGACCGAAGGTGTCGGCCAGGCCAAGCACTTCGCCTGTGGAGCGCATCTCGGGGCCGAGCACGGGGTCAACTTCAGGCAGCATAGGGAAGGGGAAGACCGCCTCTTTCACGCCGAAGTGAGGGATATGGCGCGTGCGGACATCCAGTTCCTTCAGCGTCTTGCCCATGATCATCTGGGTCGCCAGGCGCGCCATGGAGATGCCGCAGACCTTGGAGACCAGCGGGACGGTGCGGGATGCGCGAGGATTCGCCTCAAGAACATAGACGACATCTTGGCAAATGGCGTACTGCATATTCATCAGACCGACGACATGCATCTCCTTCGCAATGCGGGCCGTGTATTCGCGAATGGTATCCATGTGCTTCTGGGGGATGCTGATAGGCGGTATGACGCATGCGGAGTCGCCCGAGTGGATGCCTGCCTGTTCGATATGCTCCATAATGGAGGGCACGAAGGCGTCGGTACCGTCTGCGATGGCGTCTGCCTCCGTCTCGGTGGCGTTCTCCAGGAACTTGTCGATGAGGATGGGGCGTTCAGGTGTGACATCGACGGCGGCCTCGACGTAGTTGCGGAGCATCTCCTCGTCGCGCACGACCTCCATGCCGCGTCCACCCAGCACGAACGATGGACGCACCATCAGCGGATAGCCGATCTTGTTTGCGATGGCAAGCGCCTCGATGAGGTTGCTGGCCATGCCAGAGACGGGCATCGGGATGTGCAGGTCGTCCATCAGCTTGCGGAAGAGATCGCGGTCCTCTGCCATGTCGATGGTGGCGGGGGTGGTGCCCAGGATGCGTACACCGTTGCGCTCCAAGGAGGTGGCCAGGTTGAGTGGGGTCTGGCCTCCGAACTGGACGATGACGCCCTGGGGCTTCTCCTTGTCATAGATGCTGAGGACATCCTCCAGCGTCAGCGGCTCGAAGTAGAGCTTGTCGGAGGTGTCGAAGTCGGTGGAGACGGTCTCGGGGTTGCAGTTGACCATGATAGTCTCGTAGCCCATATCGCGCAGTGCGAAGGCGGCGTGGACGCAGCAGTAGTCGAACTCGATGCCCTGGCCGATACGGTTTGGACCGCCGCCAAGGATCATCACTTTCTTGCTGTTCGGGGAGACCTGGATGTTGTTCTTCGCGTTGTAGGTGGAGTAGTAGTAGCATGCGTCCTTGACGCCGCTGACTGGGACATAGTCCCATGCCTCCTCCATGCCCAGGAAGAGGCGCTGCTTGCGGATGACCGCCTCGGGCGTGTTGAGCAGCTTGGAAAGGTAGAGGTCGGAGAAGCCGTCCTTCTTCGCCTGGATGAGCAGCTCGTCGGGAAGGATCTGGTCCTTGTACTTGAGGATTTCCATCTCCAGATCGACCAGCTCCTTCATCTGCTGGATGAACCACATCTTTATGTGGGTCTTCTGGTGGAGGGTCTCCAGGTCGGCCCCTTTGCGGATGGCCTCGTAC
>JAFTAC010000475.1 GCA_017458805.1 Victivallales bacterium
ACATCTCTGGAAAACTAATGAGCAAATGGGGCGAATTCTGCCGCAAACACTACATCTACGCCGAGGCCACTACTGATTTCGACGACTGCGAAATACTTGCTGGCGCGAAGGAGTTCTTCCACGGTGCTGGAAAGCACGAACACACCTGCTATGTCTATGGACTCGATCCTGTACCGCCATATCAGTCAAATGACATGAAAGAGGCGATGGAACACTTTTTCGAGTGGATTAAACCACAGATTGACAGGGCGCACAACATCGGTGCTCAGATGGCGTTTGGCGACGCTTCGGGCGCAATCCGCTACACCTTCCTCGCTGGAGTCGATTATGTCCGCGCAGAGACAATGGTCGCCCACACGCAGCATCTGCTGAGCCAAGCGCGACCTGCGGCTGAATCCCTTGGCAAAGGCGAATGGGGCGTCCACATCGCCATACACCATCCATATCAGCCATTTTTCGAGACGCATCTCAGGCAGTTCTACCTAAGCCTCATGCAACCATGGATGATGGGAGCCAACATACTCTATGAAGAGGACAGCCTATTCATCACATGGAAAGAGGAACGCAACACTTGGGACGATGTCATCACCAAAGGCAAGCGCGACATGCTTCGCGGATTCTTCAAATTCGCAAAGACAAATCCACGTGTCGGCAAATGCACACGCAAAATCGCTTTCATCGAAGGACGCTACGCCGCGCCGTTCAACGGCTTCATCTGCGGCTGCGAACAGACCCCCGACTACGCCGTCTGGGGAGCATTCGGCAAAAACTCTCCCGAATGGGGGCATCGCCAGCCAGAAAAGTGCAGACAGCTCCTTGACGTTCTAATGCCTGGAGCCTCAACACAGCCACTGCGCCAACGTTTTGACAAGCGCAGGTTCTTCTTCTCAGGCACGCCATACGGCGACTTTGACGAAGTGCCAATCGAGGCAAGCACTGCATATCTCTCGCAATACAGCCTCCTTGCAAATCTTGGCTGGAACACCATGATTGAAGAGGACTACAACAAACTTCTGGATTATGTCAAACAGGGCGGAACACTACTCACGGGCATTCCGCAGTTCTCCACGCATTTGAAGCGCGACTTTTTGCGTGACATGGACGACCTTGCCCTTTGGAACAACGGCGACCTTCGCGAATTCTGCGGCTTCAGAGTTCGCGGCAAAGGCGTCGAGTACTGCGGGCAGTGGAACTGTGCAGAACGTGAAAACTACGCCGAGCCTGAACTCTCCGCGATGCCAAACGTCTCCAGCGAAGAAGACGGCCCTGCCCTGCTCGCAGACATTCAACTTGACGGCGCTGAAATCATCGCCTGGGACGCGGCCAGCGGAGCCCCAATGCTTGTCCGACATGAAGTCGGCAAGGGCTTCGTCTATTGCCTCACGCTTTGGGCATATCCAGGCCATGAGAAATTCCAACGGTTCTCAGCCTGCGTCCTTGAAAAACTTGCAAAAAACAATCTTCCCAATATATATGTTGATGACAATTCGAAAGAGGTCTTCTGGACATTATGGCGTCAGGACGATGGCGATTAGTGCCTCATGCTACTCAACACGGACTGGACAGCCAAGGCCAATGAAAAGCCAGTGACCGTTCACACTCCCAACGGTGCGTTCCCGCTTTCAGTCCGCGAAGGTGCCGCCCTGCTCGTGAACATTGCCGCAGACGGTTCCTGGCACTCCAAAGAATGCATGTTCTGACCCTGCGATCCTATTCATTTAGGTTTTCGTTCAGTTTCAACAAATTGCTGACTATATGTTCAATGATGTTTGGTTTGAATTTGGGGCGATGCATGCCCTGTCCGAACCAAACTTCATAGAATCCAAACGCACCAAAGTCATCACAGGAGAAGATTGAAGGATATTGTTTGAACATCTCTGGCGTTGGGAAATATCCCGCATCTCCATTTGCAACAGAGACGGCGATAGGGAATTTGAAGGGGGAACGCGCCCTTAGTTCTTCTCCTACAGCCAAGAACGGCTCACCTGGCACTGCGTAGATTGCAATGTCGCCCATGCGCAGGGCCTGCAAATCCTTCATCACCCTGAATTCTTTTCCCCTTTCGGCAAGGATTGCCATTTCCAGCAGACGGTCGTGTGTGAAGAACAGCAGTTTTTCCTCCTGATTGTTTGGACGGGCATACCTGTCTGGCACTTTTGAGATTATCTTTTCCGCGATTTCCCTATACTCCACGGGATCCACCTTTTCGGTGGGAAATGTCACAGCCTTAAGGGAACCTCTCACGGGAGCCAGTTGAATCTCCTCGCCGTTCGCCAAATCGGCCTCCAAATCATTTACGTAGCTTTCACTAATCCAGTCCAGATTCTTTTCCCGTTCCGGTGTCTTATGAGTCCATATTACATTGACATCACCAGCCGTGCCGTACAGGAAGAATCCCATTTCGGCCAGCTTGCGCTCTTTGATTTTGCGGTTTGCGTCTCCCATCCAGTCGGCGGAAACGAGAGGCTGAGGGCCAAATACGACTCCATGCATCGCATGGTTGTGAATCAGCACTTTGACTGAGCCATCCTCGCGCTGCATTTTAATCCAGCGAATTTCAGGGTCGGTATGCTTGTCTTCCGAGGTCGTTCGCCTTGAGCCGAGCTGCTTTCGTATAGGTGCTTTGCCCGCGAATGCGCGGACCGGCTCCTCATGTGCCAAGGCTTCCATCAGCGACTTGCGGATTGCGCCGCGCCAGTTCTGGCAGAACTCCTGATTGGGTTCTCCATAGCCGATGTCACAGCTTGCCACGCCCGCCGCCGAGTGCGTGTGAGTTGCCACGAACATTATGCATTCGGGGTCAATGGCGAATTCACAGGCCAGTTCGACGCGCAGCCTACGGCATTCGAGTTCGCTGGAGGAAATCGTGTCCGTGACGATGACCACATCACGGTTGTCACCGTCATTGACAGTCAGCACTCTGGCGTACAATGGATCACGCACGCCTCTGTTACGTCTGCCCAAAAACGGTCCATAACCACCAAGTTCTGCAAAAAGCGGCACTTCTATGATGTTTTCTGCGCAACCAACTTTCACGTTCATACTCTACTTGTCCAAATTAAAAAATGAATCGATTGCAAAAGTCCAAAGCCGATTTCTCGTTACTGTAACCTTGAACCATGCATTATAATACCATCTGTTCCCAACTTTTCC
>JAFTAC010000476.1 GCA_017458805.1 Victivallales bacterium
AAGCTCTAGATTCTCTAGAAGTTCTAGGAGCTCTAGAAGCTCTAGAAGCTCTAGGAACTCTAGAAGAAAAAAGCGCACCAGGGCCTATAAGAGCCACGGTGCGCATGGAGGGATTTGTCAGCTTACTTGTTGTTGAAGGAACCGTTGAGGTCGTCGCTGGCCTTGTCGTCGGTCTTCTTCACGTACTTGGAGTTTTTGATGAGCTGCTTGAGATAGGCGGCATAGACCTTCGGGTCCATCGGCAGCTCGACGCGCTGATGGGTCATCAGGGAGTACTGCATCGCATTGGCCATCTCGACGGCCTTGATGCCCTCCTCTGCGGGGGCGATGAGCTCGACGCCGTCCAGGATGGCGTTGGTGAAGTTCTTCTTGATGCCGATGTGCTGTTCGCCATTGCCCTGGACGCTTGGGAAGGTGACGGTCCAGGTCTGGGGAACTGCGAAACGGTTGTCGTTGTGCTTGATGAACTCCTGGGCGTTGACCTCGTTGCGGATGAACTCCAGTTTGCGGCCATTCACGCCGATGTCAAGGACGAGCTTGCCCATGTCGCCGCAGATTTCGAGGCGGTTGGTTCCAGGGGCCTCGCCTGTGGTGGTGATGAAGGCGCCAGTTGCGCCGTTCTCGTACTCGAAGAGGGCGCAGCACTCGTCTTCAACTTCGATGTCATGGTACTTGCCAAGACCGCCGATGGCCGTGATGGCGCAGGGGACGCCGCAGAGCCACTGGTAGAGGTCGATGTTGTGGGGGCACTGGTTGACCAGGACGCCGCCGCCCTCGCCTGCCCAGGTGGCGCGCCAGCCGCCAGAGCGGTAGTAGGCCTCGGTGCGGAACCAGTTGGTGATGATCCAGTTGGAGCGGCGGATGGTGCCCAGTTCGCCCCTCTGGATGAGGTCGTGCATCTTGATGTAGTACGGGTCGGTGCGCTGGTTGAACATCGCGCTGAACTTCAGGTCGGGGTTCTTCTTCTTCGCCTTCTGGTAGGCGGCGATGAGCTTCAGGGCGTCGGCCTTCGTGACGGAGATGGGCTTCTCAACCAGGGTGTGGATGTTGTTGTTCAGGGCGTCAATGCCGATGGTGGTGTGGAAGTAGTGCGGGGTTGCGATGAGCACGGCATCCACTTTGCCGCTGCGGATAAGATCTTCGCTCTTGGTGTAGGTCTTGATGCCCTTGTAGGCCTTGAACTGCTCGAATTTCTCGGGATTCACGTCGCAGACTGCGACCAGCTCCATTCTCGGAACCTTGCCATCAAGAACCTGACGGGCATGGCTGGAACCCATGCCACCGACGCCGATGATACCCAAACGTACTTTGTCCATTCGCTTGCTCCTTTGTTGAATTTGGGGGGATTGTCGTTATGTGAAAAAACTATTCCAAAGCGGCTTTCAGCTTGGCGATATCCTGCACGCCGACGAAGCGCGTCACTTCCTTGCCTTTCTGGAAGACAATCAGCGCGGGGATGGCGTCAATGCCCAGGTCCGCCGCCAGCTTCTGCGCGTCATCGACGTTGAGCTTGCCGACTTTTGCGCCGAAGGCAGCGTCTTCTTCAGCAGCCTGATGAAGCATCTTGCCCTGCATCTGGCAGGGACCGCACCATGTCGCCCAGAAATCCACAAGCACCTTGCTGTCAGAGGAGATGAACTCCTGAAAACTCTCTTTTGTCAAATCTATCATTTTGTACCTCCTGGGTTGCTGATTGTTCGTTGGCTAAAACGATTATAAATATATCGCGCCACTTCCATAATTCAAGCGGGCAGGGCAGAGCGACCACTTCTATGGCTTTATTTGCTGCCTGGCCTTCTCCACGTCAAGATTGCGGATGAATGACACGATATTGGTGAAATAGGCATGAAAGCCGTATTCTCCCAAAACCATCTCCTCGATGGCCTCATCCTTCGACCAGCCCTGGACAAGCACACGGTAGAGTGCGCAGACCAGGCCTGTCCTGTCCGAGCCATGCCGACAATGCACGAGCAGCGGACGATTTCGCGGCGAGTTCATGATTCTCACGGCCTCCAGCACAACCTGCTCGTTGAGCCTCATATAGTTCAACGGCACGCTGTGGCACGCTATCATCGTGGAGCTTGCCAGCTGGTTGTCCGTAGCGGTTATGCGCAGAGAGAGGAGGTTGACGACGCCCATCTTCTCCAGGTTCTCTATGCCCTGCCTCGTTGGCTGGGCGGAGCGGTAAAGGCCTGGCTCAATCATATAGCAGTTGGCCACGCCGCTGATTTGGCAGGGCTTTGCCCATTCCACGCGCCTGTCGGCGGAATCCCCCCCAGTGCTGGCGCAGCCCATGAGCCACACCATTGCGCAAACGAGGAGATATGGGTAGATGCGCTTCATTTTCCTAGCCAGACGGTTTCCAACGGGGTGTCCTGCCTTGCTGCCGTCAAGGCGACATCGTTGCGATGCAGGGCGGACAGGGCCTGCCCAGAGCACTCCAAAGCCTTTTCCTGCGTGTTGCAGTCCATGCTGATATGCGCCAGCATGATGTTTTTGGTTCGCGCCGATACGATACGCTCCAGCAGCTGTGCCGTGGAGACGTTGCTCAAGTGGCCTTCTCGGCTCATGATGCGCTGCTTGGTCCCCCATGGACGGTTGCATGCCGCCAGCATATTCATGTCATGGTTGCTTTCCAGCACCACGGTGTCGCACTCCCTAAGCTGGTATTCGACGGATGACGAGGCATAGCCCAGGTCGGTCGCCACACCGACCCTCCATTCATCCACGCTGATGATATAGCCGACGGGGTCGTTTGCGTCATGGGGGATGTTGAAGGGTGTGATGGTGAAGGGGCCAATGGTGAACCTGCCACCCGCCACAAAGTTCGCCACTTGAGTGATTTTCGGGTCCTTTTTCCGAATACCGCGAGTGCAGGGCAGGGTGGCATAGATGGGGGCCTCCAGCTTTTGAGAACAGAGGCGAAGACCTGATATATGGTCCACATGTTCATGGGTCACCAGTATCCCCTGGAACTCGACGTCATCCAGGCAGGGGCACTCCTTGATGCGCCGCTGCGTTTCGCGGCACGAGAAGCCTGCGTCAATCATAACCGCCTGCCTGCCATAGTGGACCACGGTGCAATTTCCCTTGCTCCCGCTGCCCAGAATTGTCACGCCTAGCGGACATCTTTCTTGCACTGATGCGCCATTTTCTTCCATCATTGCTCTCCCACTCCTACTCTCCCGAGGCCCCCAGCACATCCAGCACCTCTTCGGCGACTTTTCGGCTCACCTGCGTTTCACTGCCCAGCTTTTCCACGCACTCGCGTATGCCCGAAAGCACCTCATCGCGGCGGTTTCCGCCAGGCAGAATCGCCTCCAGAGCGGGTCCCATTTTGGTTGCCGTGACATCATATTGGATGCACTCTTGATAGACGGTTTTCTCCGTGACCAGGTTTGCGATGGTGATGGAGGGCAGCTTGACCAGCCGTTTTGCTATCTGGTAGGTAAGCCAGTTGGTCTTGTATGCCACAACCAGCGGCAGCCCCAGTATGGCCGCCTCCACCGTGACCGTCCCGCTGGCAGCCAGCCCCGCCGTCGCCTCTGTCATGCGGTCGCGCGTGTTGCCAACGGTGATGTCCAGTCTGCTCTTCAGCTCGTCGGACAAATGCAGCGTGTTGATGATGGATATCGCTATGTCTTTGGTCTTCTCACGCGGCAAAGGCATTGCAAAGTGCAGGGCAGGGCGGGCCTTCAGCAGTTGGGCTGCTGTCTCAAGAAATGGAGGTATGTGCCTTTTCAGTTCGCCGCCACGACTTCCTGGCAGCAATAGGACAAGGTTCTCGTCCCGTTCCACTTTCTTTTCACGGTACGGGCGCAATATCTCCAGCAGGGGGTGACCTACGAAGTCCACGCTTAGACCTGTTCCCGCATATACTTGCGGCTCAAAGGGGAAGATACACAGCATCCTTGTGACATCCCTTGCTATTTTGGGAATGCGACCTTTTTTCCAGGCCCACACCTGCGGGCTGATGTAGTAAACGACCTTGATACCCAGCTTGTGCAGCCTTTCCGCTAGCCGCAGATTGAAGCCTGGGTAGTCGATGAGCACAACAAGGTCGGGCCTCTCGCGCTCGGCCTTCTCCGCCATCTGCTTCAGCAGTTTCAGGAAGAAGCCTATGCTTTTCGCCACTTCGATGATGCCGACGACGCCTAGTTCCGTGGAGTCCACGAAGATTTCAACGCCCGCCTCTTTCATTTTAAGGCCGCCCATTCCGCTGATTTGCAGGTCTGGAGCCATCTGGCGCAGGTCCTTTGTCAGCTCCGCCCCATACAGGTCACCTGATGCCTCTCCCGCCATGATCCAGATTTTCTTCATCCTTGGACTCCTCTCCGCCGATATGCTGTCTCTACATTTCAAGGTTGAAGCCTGTTTCAGCGGCCCATGCCTTGATTTTAGCTATCAGCACCTGGCAGCTTGGCGGGCGTTTCTCCCTGCGGGGGATTGAACAGTCTTTGATTATCTGTGCGAAATCCTGCATGTCTGTCAGTTCGGGCAACTCCTGTATGACCGACATTTCGTCATGGTCAAGATGGTATTTTGCATCCAGCCTGAATTGCTTTGACAGGAGCTCGTTCTGTGGCTGCTGTAGTGGCTTCCCGCCAAATAGTACCGCGAATGTGAGGCCTAGGGCATAGATGTCGGTCTTTTCGTCTAGCGTCTCCTTGCAGATCTGCTCGGGAGAGAGATAGCCGCCAGTTCCTGTGATGGCCTTGGGCCTGTATCCGCTTTGCACTGATACACCAAAGTCTAGTAGTTTCACTGTTCCGTATTGAAGGATGAAGTTTGACGGTTTGATGTCCAAATGGATAAATCCATGTTTATGGAGGAAATCCAGTGCTTTGACGCTTTGATAGACCACTCGGATTTTCTCCTCAACCGTCAGTTTTTTCTGTAATTCCTTCTCGCCCAAATCCTGCCCGTTGAATAGTTCCATTATCAGGTCATAGCCCAGCTCTATTCCTAGAAATGTCACTTTCCGCAGTGCATAGATATGCACCAATGGCATTTCCTTTTCCGAGAATATCTTCTGCGATACCTTGTACTCATTCTGTATATGGCGCAGTTTCGTATGGTAGGCCACATTGGTCAGTTTTTCCACCTGGCTTCGCGTGGTCGATGACCCTATGATTTTGTTCAAAACGTTGCGGATGGCCTTCACGCAGACCCTATGTCCTCCGACTATTCCTGCGTAAAGCACGCTTTCCGCACCTTTTGCGACCTCTTCCAGTATCTTGTAGTCTTCCTTTTCCGCCGCTTTTTTTATCGCCAGATGGTTGACTTGCCTTTCTATTGGACGTCCTGAGCCGCTAATGTACCGTCTTTCCGTTGCTACAACCGCTTTTGATGGCGCTTTCGATGACGGTTCGACTATTTTTCGCGTCGGTTTCTCTTCGCTTTCTGACGCACTCTGGCTCTGGTTTTCCTGTCCGATTATTGCGGTGTCGTTGAGATTTTCACTGTGAGGCTTCGCAGTTCCTCCTTCATTTGTCACCACTTGTGTCTCGTCCAGATTTGAAATCTGTTCTTTCTCGTTCGTCGAGGCTCCCGTATCCTTATTACGGGATATGTACTTCCTTTCTGCCATAACTTTCACTTATCAATAGATTATAATTTCCCAAGCCTTCTCAGTGTTTCGAGGATGTTGTCTTCATCAACGTCCCCTCTGCTTCTCGCCACTTTTTTCGCCTCGTCCTCAAGGTTTACTTTCAGTGTGTTCAGTCTCACATATTGCTCGACGGACTTCTGGACCTTGGCGTGGACGTGATCCTCGCTGATTCTGTTGAAGTCATCCACTAGCTCCATTGGCTTGCGCGAGTAGAGCAGGGCGACTGTCACGCGGATTTTCTGCAGGTCTGTGTTTTCAATGACGCTGTAAACGGGTGATACTTTTATGCTGTCGAAATAGTTGATGATCTTGTAGAACGCTGTTGCGTCACCGCCCTTCGGCACTTCCACTAGGAACATAGCCTCAATCGGTGACTCTGGTGGTAATAGCAGGTCATTGTAGTTTGCCTGCAATTGCTCTTCAAATGGTTTTGCTGGGTCGTAGTCCAGGAAGGTGAAGTGGTTGAAATAGCTTTTCGAGAGGAATAGCGAGAAGTCCTCCTGGTCAATGTGCCCGTCCAGCAGCTTGTTCTTTTCATTTTTCTCTGGAATGCTTAGGAACTCGCGCAATGACTGCACCAGCATCGTGTTGTAGTCGTCCTCTCCAATTTCCTCTTCAAACTTACGTTTGTTGCTGAACAGCACGATGTTGCCAGTGTTTCCACTGTCTATCGCCTCTGTCAACGGACCTGTCAGAAACTCAGTCGTGTTGATGACGAACTCATTTGTCTCCAGCTTTGCGTATGGCAGAATGACGCCGAAGAAGGTCTTTTCCGCTATTGGAACGTTGTCCATCTTCGACAGGTCTGTCATGATGCCAGAGACTATTCCATTGCCTGTTCCGCCGCCCGTCGAAAAGAAGACGCTGTTTCCGCGTATCATCTCCAATAGCTCGCGGCTCATCGCAAGGTAGGCATCGTTTCCTATCTGGCGACTTTTCATCGAGCCCTTGAATTGGCCGTGCTCAGATGTCACGCGCGCCAATATACGTCGCCCTCCGCCTTGTACTTTGTTCATCTCCACTTCGGAGACATTTATCAGTACGGCGTTCTTGTCCAGCTTCGCAGCTATCTTCGACCCTGCACCACCTATGCCAATCGTCATTTTTCCTGTGCCTCCAGAAATGCTGATTTCTTGCCAGTGTATCGTTTTTGCTTGATTATTGTCTCTAGTGCCTTGGCACCATATCGCGTTATGTAGATGTTCTTGCGATTCTTTTCTTCCCTTAAGTCAATAAAACAAAGATTCTCCAGAGCCTGCGCTATCCCCATCACCGTCTGCTTCGTCCTCGTCACTCTGGCTGACTTCAAGTCGTCGAATAGATTGGTGATGTTATAGTTTATCTTTGCCCCCTCTGCCAGTGTCGCCCAGTAGAGCACAAGAAACTGTCCTTCCTGCAAACGTTCCACTTGCTCGTTGAACAGCTTTCCTAGTTCCTCGTCATTGACTTGAGCCATCACTTTCTTCCTTTTGGTTTCAATTCCGCCCTGTCTCATTTCTCCTTTATATATATTGTACTATATTTCCTCCGTTTTTCAAGTCTTTACCTTCTATTTTCATCCCTCTTACTTCGTATTTTTAAACCTCTTACTCCTTTTTTATACTCTCTATTTCACCCCTTTACCACCTTCATTCACCATCGCATTCTCATGGAATTTTTTATTATTACACTACACTATAGTTTAGTATAGTATAGTTTAGTATAGTGTAGTGTACTATAATTTTGCATCCCCAGCCAGAAGAAGAAAACAGGGTATGATGAAAAAGGTATAATCTCTTGAAAAATAAGGTATTCTAGAGATTCTAGAGATTCTAGAGATTGTAGGAAAACCTATCTAGGTCGAAGGGAATCGACAAGGAAAACGGTTGCGGCTTGGGCGGCATTAAGGGATTCGGCATGGCCTGGCATAGGGATAGTGACAGCTCGACCGATAGAAGGAATAGAGATCCCGTTGGCTTCATTTCCGATGATGAGACAGGAATTAGCGAGAACAAAATCGGGGTCATAGAGAGAAATGCCAGAGCAGGGAAGAGTACACCAAACTTCACGAGTCCCGAAATTACGAGCTGAAGAAACAGCAAGAGATAGCGTGTCAAAAAGATGAATCGAAAGGGAAAATTGTGCGCCCATGCCGCTACGGAGGCATTTAGGGGAAAAGGGGTCACAAGAGCCTTTGACAAGCCAGACTGCATCAAGCCCAATAGCCCAAGCAGTACGTAGAATCGTCCCCATATTGCCAGGGTCGGAGACATTGTCTAAAACAAGGGTGAAAGGATGAGCAAGAGAGGTGGCTTGTGTCAAGGAAGGGGTATTAATGATGAAAATGACACCTTGTGGAGATTCAGTTTCGGATAAAGAGGAAAACTGGGTGTCAGAAAGAATAATAGGCTTGATATGAGGAAGTGAAATAAAGGAAGAAGATGATGCAAATGCTTCAGTGCAAAAGTAATACAGGATAGAATCTGGAACATGAAGAGAAGCTTCACGGCAGCAACGCAAACCTTCAACAAGCGAAAGACCGCTCTTTTTACGATAATGCCTGTTGGAAAGATTGCTTAAAAGCCGAAGAAGCTTCTCATTCATGGTACGATAACTAGAATAGACCGTGAATTTTGCCAGTATTGACATCAACATCAATGCGACGGAAGGCAGGGTCGGAAGCCGTGCCTGGCATTAACTTGATATCACCAGCTACGGGAACGACAAAACCAGCACCATTGTAAAGAAGCAAATCACGCACTGGAAGAATCCAGCCTTTTGGACGACCCTTCAAATCAGGGTTATGTGAAAGGCTCAAGTGGGTTTTGACCATACAAACGCCAAGCTTTGAGGTCTCGGGGTTAGACTGGAACAAGTCAAGTTTCTCTAGTGCAGCGGGTTGGAACTCTACACCATCAGCTCCGTAAACCTCCTTGGCAATGGTCTCAATGCGAGAGCGGATAGGTTGTGAATTGTCGTAGAGATAATGGAAGTTATTGTCCTCGTTGGCAGCGGCGACAACAGCCTCGGCTAGTTCAATGGCTCCTTCACCACCCTTGAGCCAGTGTTGGCTACTTGCGGCGAAAGCACCAGCCTGCTCTGCAATCCTACGGACAAGAGCAACCTCGGCGGGCGTGTCAGTATAGAAGCCATTGATGCAGACAACAGGACGTACACCACTCTTCTTAACAGTCTCAATATGGGCAAGAAGGTTCTCGCATCCTTTCTCAAGAAGAGCCAGGTTTTCATGCGTGTAGGCTTCGTCCAAGGGGATGCCAGGCTTGACTGCAGGGCCGCCACCATGCATCTTAAGGGCACGAATCGTGGCGACAATGACAACGGCATTGGGTTTCAGACCAGAGTATCTGCACTTGAGGTTCCAGAACTTCTCATAGCCAATGTCAGCGCCAAAGCCGCTTTCCGTGACATGGTAGTCGCGTAGTCTAGTTCCAATCTTGTCGGCAATGACAGAGCTTTGACCAATGGCAATATTGGCAAAGGGGCCAGCATGAACCAAAATGGGCTGACCTTCCAAAGTCTGTGCGAGAGTGGGGTTAAGAGCCTCAACCATCCATGCGGTCATGGCACCGGCAACTCCTAAATCCTCCGTTGTAATTGGCTTGCCAGAACGTGAATAGGCAAGAATCATACGTCCAATACGAGCACGGATGTCTGCAAGGCTGTCGGCTACAGCCAAAATGGCCATAAGTTCACTGGAGACGGAAATGGCAAAGCCAGATTCCATCTCATAGCCATCCATCTTGCCACCTTTGCCGATGGTGATGTTACGAAGAGCCTGTGCGCAGAAATCCATAACCCACTTGAATTGAACACGCTCGGGATCAATGTCAAGGCGAGTCAAATGGCGTTTGGCAAGGGTGGCATCGTCATAGTTGCGCTCATGCTGCATACGGGAGGTGAGTGCCACCATAGCAAGGTTGTGAGCATTGGTGATGCGGTCAATGTCACCAGTAAGCCCCATGGAGAACGGTGCCAGCGGAATACACTGTGCAAGACCACCGCCCGCAGCTGAGCCTTTGATGTTGAAGGTGGGACCACCGCTGGGCTGACGGATGGCGCCAGTGACGCTCTTGCCGATGCGACCAAGACCCTCGATAAGGCCCATGGTGGTCGTTGTTTTGCCTTCACCAAGAGGAGTGGGGGTAATGGCAGTTACATCAATGTACTTGCCTTGTGGCTTGTCCTTCAAACGCTCGCGAATCATCGCCTGATCGACTTTGGCTAGCTGCCTCCCCCAGGGAATGATTTCATCGGGAAGCAAACCAAACTCTTCAGCAAGAACGGAAACAGGCTTCATGGAAGCCTCGGCAGCCTCTGCAATCTGCCAATCGGCCATTTTTGTCGGATCTAGTTGCATGTTACTCTACCTAATAGATGAAATTACATATCAAGAGCAATGTCAATGGAAGGCGCACTGTGGGTCAGGGCGCCGACGCTGATGAAATCCAGTCCAAGACGTCCGAGAGACGGAAGACGTTCAAGGGTAATACCACCGCTGGCTTCGGTCTTGGCAGTACCGCCAATTAGCCTGATGGCCTCGGTCATCTCCTTGTTGGTCATATTGTCAAGCAAAATAATGTCGGCTTTTCCGACAACGGCATGGCGAACATCCTCCAACGAGTCGGCCTCCACTTCAACCAGGAGGTCTGGATATGCCTCTTTAGCCAAACGTATGGACACCTCAATAGAGTCATCACCGTAGATTTTGGCCAACTCGCGATGGTTGTCCTTAATCATAACACGGTCATAAAGACCCATGCGGTGGTTGCATCCACCACCCATGCGAACTGCATACTTTTCAAGCGTACGGTAGCCAGGAGTGGTCTTGCGAGTATCCAGAAGCTTTGTTTCTGACTTTCCAAGCGCATCGACATATCGACGCGTTATGGTGGCAACGCCGCTAATCCGTTGGAGGAAGTTGAGGGCAGTGCGTTCGCCTGTGAGAATGGCGCGGGCTGGTCCCTTGACAGTGGCCAAACGAGCACCCTTGAGGCATAAGTCGCCATCATGGACCTGCGGTATCACTTCAACATACGAATCCAGCATCGAGAAAAGCTTTGTCACAACGGGAAGCCCGCAGCAGACGCAGTCCTGACGAGTCGTGAAATAGGCGGTCGCGAGCGTGTCTTCGGGGATGAGGGAGAGCGTGGTGGCATCACCAGTCCCCACATCCTCCTCTATTGCCATC
Organism: Victivallales bacterium; assembly: GCA_017458805.1. Classification (GTDB taxonomy): domain Bacteria; phylum Verrucomicrobiota; class Lentisphaeria; order Oligosphaerales; family Oligosphaeraceae; genus RGIG3456. The sequence goes on from JAFTAC010000476.1 coordinate 10,800, forward strand.
TGCAACAAGGGGACGATATCGTCAATGGAAAAATCAGCGGTTTCATTCTTTGTCATTTCAAAAGCCCTTATTTAGAAAGAGGTTACTCTTTAGGAACATAGAATTGGATGATGGAAATAACGGCAAAAACAGCCGCCACCAGCGAGATGATCAAAAATGCTCCCGCTGGTGGCAGCCAAAGAAGCGTCAAACTGGCAACACCGACGATGAAGCAAAGGAGCAGCACGAGCAAAACAGACTTCGGGCGCGACAGTCCCAGGGCAGCAAAACGATGTGAAATATGCCTGTTGTCCCCCTTGTAGATGGGAACTCCAAGCCGCAACCGTATAATGACGACAGCAACCGCATCCGCCAATGGCACGCCTAACGCCAGCAGTGGAATGAGGATGGGCGCGGGAGTAAGGCTTTCGCCAGTCTGGTAGAAGGTGGTCATGACTCCTAAAATTGCAAGGGTGTAGCCGAGGAAATGGCTGCCGCCATCACCCATGAACAGACGTGCAGGAGGTGCGTTCCAGATGAGGAACCCAGTGGCGACGCCACCTGTCAGCGCTGCCAAAGCGGCCACGAAGAACTGGCAGCGATAGGCGGCGACAAACAGCATGAAGAAAGCGGCCAGCACGGAGGCCCCTCCTGCCAGCCCGTCCATGTTGTCAAAGAAGTTCATTGCGTTCATCAGCGTCATAATCCACAGCACGGTCACCACCCAGTTGGCGCCAGGGATGGCATGGAGGAAGCTGATGCGCAGTCCAAGGGCGGCGGTAAGCCCGGCCACAACCGCCTGCCCGAGGAACTTGGGCAGGGCGCTCATGGCCTTGCGGTCGTCCGCCATGCCAAGCCCCGTTACGAGGACGGCTCCAAGCACGATAGTGCCCAGCGTGCCCTTCACGGAAGAAACGCCAGCCAGAAAAGGATGCATGTCGCCAGGGAGAAGCCCCGCCACCATGCCTCGCCCGAAAAAGCCACAAGCGATGATGGCAAGCCACGCGCAGAGCATCCCCAGCCCCCCCATGACAGGGGTGGATTGCTTATGACGCTTGTGCGCTTCATGAAGCGGCATATCGACAAAGCCCAGCCTGGGCGCCAGCGATATGCAAATGCGCACGAACAAGGCGGAAAGCAAGGTCCCGCCTATCCATAGCGCAAGATAAACAACATACCAGTTCATAGTTGTGCTTTTTCCTTGAAAACCGCGATGACTTTGTCGGTCACCTGCTCGGGCGTCATGCCGTCTGTGAAGATGACCGTCGCATCGGGAGAGGGTTTAAGGGGCGCGATGGGGCGGTTCTCATCCTGCCTGTCACGCTCGGCAATCTCCGCCGCCACGCTCTGGATGGTGGCCCCAGGCGCTATTTCGCCCGACTGTGCGAAACGGCGCCTTGCGCGTTCCTCGGGGGTGGCCGTGATGAAGAACTTGGCTGTGGCGTCGGGCAGGACGACCGTGCAGATGTCCCGTCCCTCCATAATAATGGTGCCCAGCAGACGGCAATCCCGCTGCTTCTGCAGCATCCAAGTGCGCACAGCGGGGATCTTCGCGACGTTGCTGGAGGCCATTGCCACCTCCGCCGTGCGCAATTCCGCCTTTACGACGGGGTGCCCGTTGAAGATGATGTCGATTTCGCCCTTGCCGTCGTTCTGAAAGGTCATCGTCCAGCGCTTCAGGGCTGCCTCTACCTTCTCGGGGGCATTGACCACGTCGATGCCCTCCTTGAGAGAGGCCCAGGCGATGGTGCGGTACATTTCGCCTGTGTTCACATAGAATGCGCCAAGACGCTTGGCGGTCAGCTTTGCCACGGTGCTTTTGCCGGCGGCGGCTGGTCCGTCTATGGCGATTTGATACAAGTTGCTCATTTCTCCTCCTTCGTTTCAACGGGTTGCTCGTTCTGCTTCTCCTGTGCTGCGGGCGGCGCGTCTGGCGTCACCTTCTCGACCTTTGGCGGCACGCCCTTGATGGAGCCGAACTTGAGAAGCCTGAAGATGCGCCGTCCGTCAAAGAAGGTGATATAGACGATAAGCGCCAGCAGCAGATAGAAGAAGATGGAGACCAGCGCGTTCACCAACTTGTAAGGCAACCGCCGCCTGATGACTATCTCGATGATGGAGAAGAGGATGTAGCATCCGTCCAGTGCGGGGATGGGCAGCAGGTTCATAATCGCCAGAGAGAAGGTGATGAGGATGATGAGCGAGAAGCCCCCACGCAGCCCCTCGGAGGAGAGGGTGTACCACATCATCGTCAGGATGCCCAGCGCACCGCTCATGTGCTCCACCTTTACGGTCGCCTGTCCGCGCTCGCGGCCTGTGACACGGGAGGTGATGGGCGAGAAGAGCAGCGACAGCGTCCGCCACGTCTGCGAGACGATGCGCGTGAACTGCGCCCATGGATTCGGATGCCCGATGACCTTCGGCGCCGAATTACTCAACGTCACGCCCAGCAGATAGACTGCGCCCCCTTCCATCTCCACCTTTTCACTGCAGACTCCCTTCAGCTCAAGTGGCTTGCCGTTGCGCACCAGGTTGATGGTCATCGGCTTGCCTTCGGTGCTGCGAATGTATTCTGTTATCTGCTTGCTGTCTAGCACTTCAACGCCATCGACGGAGAGGATGCGGTCTCCACGCCGTATGCCCGCCTTCTTGGCTGGCAAGTCGGGGACGACGCTTGACACGGAGACAGCGAAGAAGGCCCCGAAGTTGTGCAAGGTATAGGGGGCAGGGCAGCGGATGCCCTCCAGCAGCATATCCTTCCCGTTGCGCGTAACCAGCAGGGAGAAGGGGGCACCGTCCATTTTTGCCAGCAGTTCAAGAAACTCCTTGCCGCCCATAATATTGGTATCGTTCAACTGGAGCAGCTGGTCGCCAGCCTGCAGTCCCGCCATCGCCGCAGGCGAATTTGGGTGGACGCCGCCGAGGGCGACAGGGGAGGTTGCCGTGAAGAATGGCGCCCCAAGCCCTTCCATCAGGGGGTTGCGCAGGGGGATGTAGGTGGCGTCGAAAGGCTTGCCGTCCCGTATGGCGTTGACGGTGACCTTGTAGGCCCCGCTGAAGACATACTCCATCGAGAACTCCTCGTAGCCCTTGGTGAAGTGCTTGCCGTTGACGCCGACGATGCGGTCGCCCGCACGCAGGCCTGCCTCCCATTCGGGGTTGGCGAGCGTGGTCATATCAAAGGTGACGTCTTTGTCGCCGCGCTTGACGGTCACCGAATGGGTCGTGCCAGGCTCAAGTTTCGCACAGATTTCATCGGCGAAGAGGTCGGTTGGCTCGCCGTCGAACGCCACAAGCCTGTCGGTGATGGAGAGCTCCTTCTCATAGTCTGGGAGGCTTTGGGGGACGCTGGAAATGATGCAGGAACTGGCCTTCGGGTTCTCCCAAAGCCCCACGCCCCACATGATGAAGGCAAGCACGAAGCCGAAGAGGATGTTGAAGAAGGGGCCTGCGAACGCGACCACGGCGCGGGGCCACGGCTTGCATGGCTCCAGCTTCTTGTCCTGCATCGTCTTCGGCGAATCGGTGGCGTCAAGCTGGGGCAGGGCGACATAGCCGCCGAAGGGAATCCAGCTCAGCACGAAATCAACATTCCGCCAGGTGAAAATCTTCCACATCACGGGGCCCATTCCGATGGAGAAGCGCTCCACGTGCAGCCCCTGCCACAGCGCCGCCAGCATGTGCCCGAACTCATGTATGAATATGCAGAAGCCAAAGAAGAAAACGATGAAGATGACCTTCCAGGTCGCATCCAGTATTGATAACAGTATGTCCATATCCAAAATATCTCGCCTTAAAAAAGCCTATGTATAATGCCTTGAATCGCCATAATCCCATGGGCGTGGTTTACGAAGGCCGCGAAGCGGCTGCGCACGTGAGTGCGCAATCATGCATAACCCCACGCTAAGTCCCCGAAAAGGCGCATAGCTTGGGGAAGCGAATCCTCTTTGAAATCAGCACCCGCAAGGGCGCAACTTAAGAGGTAAGCTTACCTGCCGATTCCTGAGAAATGCAAACGAAACATGCATGTTGATAATATAAGGCTAAAACATTGTTTTTTCCAACGCCACCCCGTTTTTAGATACCAGTATCCATATAATTGCTTACCCACACAAGGGCCAAGTGCTAACAGCTTTACGCACGAGGATGACGAAAGTTCAAGGAGCATAACACACCGTCTCTAGTAGATTATGTGTGCCGCGCGTCAGCATGGCGGTGTAGCAAACTATTTCGCAGCAACCATGACCTTCTTATCAACTATTATATAACACTTTCTCCAAGAGGTTATAATAAAATAAGGTGACTTTTTGAATCTCAAAAAGCTGACTTGACAGGGCCTGGAAAAATGGCTAGATTACTCCCCAACCCTAAGGGCGGGGCCCTGCGGTATTGCGAGAATCGGGAAAACTAGTGACAGAGAGCGATTATGAGCGAGAACCAAATCATTATCTACCAGCCAAATGAAACGGTGAGGTTGGATGTGCGGCTGGAGAACGAGACAGTGTGGCTGAACCGTCATCAAATGGCTCAGCTGTTCGGACGCGACATTAAGACGATTGGCAAGCATATCGCCAATGCGTTGAATGAAGAATTATCGGAACACGTTATGTCATCGGACTTGCAGGTGGAAGCTGATAGAAAAACGATGAATGATGATAGAACAGTATTCCCAACTGTCGCAAAATATGCGACAGTTCAAAATGAAGGTGGGCGTCAGGTAATGCGACAAGTCGAATACTACAGTCTTGACGTTGTCCTTTCCGTTGGCTATAGGGTCAAATCGCCACAGGGCATTTTGTTTAGGCATTGGGCAAACAGTGTTTTGAAAGACT
>JAFTAC010000477.1 GCA_017458805.1 Victivallales bacterium
AAAGAACAGGTACCATCACCCGCAGCTTGCGCTGCGGGCACATAACAGAGGGCGGGCACAGGACAGAGGGCGGGCACAGAACAGGTGCCATCACCCGCAGCTTGCGCTGTGGGCACACAACAGCGGGCGGGCACAGGACAGAGGGGGGGCACAGAACAGGTGAGAGCCAGGTGGCGTGTGGAAGCGAACTTGGGGGCGAGGGCGTTGAAGGCGTCGGATAGGGGGGCGGAAGGGGTGCCGATGGTGACGAGGACGGCTGCGTCCTTGCCGCTGTCGCAGCGTTCGTCGATGTCCTCGCGTCCGATGCGGAATGTCATAAGGTCGGCTGCGGAGAGGCGGGGCATGTTCTTGATGATTTTGTCTGCTGCGCCCATCTGCTCATAGTCTGTGCGTGTCCAGTTGAGGCAGCGCTGGGGGCGGTTCTGGCCCTTGCGCCAGGCGTCAGGTGTGTCGAGAAGCGGGTTCTTGACGAATGTCCAGGGTGCGGGAGAGCTTTTGTCGTCGCAGCGGCGGAACGGCGGGAGCATGAAAGTGGGGGAGCGCTCGGTGGTGTCCGTGAAGATGTCCAGCAGGAAGTCGTCGGCGAAATAGGTCACCTTGCCGTGGTTGGCATAGATGTCGGCCTCGAAGCGCATGTAGTCGGCGATGGCCTTGACGGATGCAGGGGATTCAAGGGAATCCAGCAGTTTTTCAAAGGCGGCGACATAGTCGATGGGGGCTTTGCCAAGGAGTTTCAGGAAGACGGTTTCCAGTGCGGCACCAGCGACCATCTGCTCTGAGGTAGTGGCCTGCATGCGCGTGGAGCCTGCCAGGGCCATGGGGCCGCAGTAGAGGTCGAGCACGCAGACGCGCGGGTCTTCGATGGCCTGCCTGGAGCGTTCCAGGTGTTCCGCCAGCAGTTTGGCTGGGTTGTTGAAGAGCAGGAAGACGGCGCAGCCTCTGTCCAGCGCCTCTGCGACGGTGCCAAGGACGGAGGAGGTTTCGCCGCCCTCTGTGATAGCGACCAGGGTGTCTCCAGCTTTCATATTGGCTTCCTGGACCTGCCTGCGCCCGAAGGAGGCGTAGTCCTCGAAGAATTCAACGGAACGGACAAGGGCGTAGTCGCCGCCCGTCATGATGCTTTCCACGCTGTCGACGTATTTGGCAAGGGAAGGATTCTCGGTGATGGCCTTGCGCCACATTGATTCCAGGAGGATGCTCAGACGGCCCGTTGCGCCGCAGCCCGAGAAGATGACGCGATTGCCGTTGGCGATGGTTTCATAGCACTTTTCTGAAAGGCGCGCATATTCAGAAGAGACCATGACCTTGCGGAGCATTTCGAGAACATCGCGGTCGATGCGCTGGAGGCATGCGACGCCTTTTTCCGCAGAGACCTTGAAATCTGCTTCCAGGGTTCTGGATTTCGGGTTGGACTGTTCCGTGGGGAGGAAGCCCAGGTGGAACTGTGTTTCCTGCTCGATGAACTGGGCGGCGCGCGCCTTGATTTTCTCGTTCATGGTTTTGTCCTGTTGAATTAGCAACGTTGCTAATTATTCATAGTTTGTTGGGGCATTATGGCGGTGGAAGCGGCGGGAGGTTCTGGGGGCATTTCAAGGGAAATCCTGCCCATTTTCTTGTCGCGGAAATCCTTGACGAAGGCGATGGCGGCGCGTTCGGTGTCGAGCTGGTTGCCCGCACGTCGGAAGCCGCGTTTTGTGGCGATGGCGTTGAGGAGGTCATCGCCTGTTTCTGGTGGAGCTTGCAGGCCGTAGTCGCTCCAGTTGATGGGGATTTGCTTGGTTTCCAGGGACCAGGCGAGGTAGTCGGCGATGAGTTCGCGCGGGATGACCTCCTCGTTGAAGATGCCCAGGAGGGCAAGAAGCAGCTCATGCTTTTTGCTTGTGATTTTGGGCCAGAGGATGCCAGGCGTGTCGAGTAGCTCCACGTTCTCTTGCAGGGGAATCCACTGATTGGCGCGTGTGACGCCAGGCTTGGGGCCGACCTGCGCACGGTTCTTCTCGAAGAGGTGGTTGACCAGCGTTGATTTGCCCACGTTTGGAACCCCTGCGATGATGACGCGGATGGGGCGCAGAAGGGGGCGTGTGGCTCCGCGCGCGGCGCGGGCATCCATCACGATTTGCCGCCAGAGCTGCGGAAGGTGCTTCACGTTCTGCGTGCGGCGGGAATCCAGAAAGTGTATTTGGAGGCCGTTGTCTGCGCAGTACTGCTCCCAGGCGCGGTTGGCGGCGGGAGAGGCGAGGTCGGCCTTGTTGGCGACAATCTGGAAGGGCTTGCCTTCGAGAATCTGTCGAAGGGCAGGGTTTCGCGTGGCGAGAGGGGCCCTTGCATCGACCAGCTCAATGGCCATGTCAACCAGTTTCAGGGCGTCGGACATCTGCTTCCCCGCCTTGAACATGTGGCCAGGGAACCATCCCGAAAGCTGGTATGTTTCAAAATTGTCCTGCATTATTCGTTGTAGATGAAACCGTTGGGGAGGGAGATGTATTTGAGCGACGGCAGTTTCGCCAGGGGAGCGGGGAACTGGAAGTCTAGCTGCCAGCCATCGCCGAGGCAGTTTTTCGCCCAAGCTGCGAAGGAGAGCAGTGCCTGGTGGTCCCAGTGCAGGGTGGCATGGCGCTTTGTGCAGTGTGAGCCTTCCGTGCAGGTGGCGGGGGAGAAACCGCTGAAGACCACGCTTCCTTCGGCGGAATAGGAGGCAAGTTGGCGAATGAAGCGCTTCATTCTGCTCAAGAGAGCATCGCTTTCCAGGCAGGTGTAGGGCAGGGGGGAGAGGTCGATGGCAAAGCGGCGTGTCCCTTCTGGCAGTCCGTTGAGCAGCAGGCCGCTGTCGTCAAACGAAACAGGGGTGGACTCGCCTTGGGACTTTGCGCGGAGGGTGTATTGCTCCATCTCGGGGGAGGCCCAGGCGAGGGTCGCCATGAAGCGGTACTCCCGTGGTTGCGGCGTGGGGGCCTCCTCTTTCTCGCTGGGGGCCACCGATGGGTCGGAGACCTGGCGGAGGATCTGGACGGAATCCTCGCTGACGGTGACCCTCAGGGGCGTTGTGTTGGTGAGCCCCAGTCCGAAGTCCCAGCGCCAGAGGTCGAAGCCATACGAGAACTCCACTTGCGTGCCGTCCTCTCGCTCGAATACGAGGGCGAGGGGCGGGTTCTCCTGCCAGGCGATGGTTGTTGTGGAAGTGAGGCCAATCTCATCCAATGTGCCATCTCTTTTCAGTGCGAGAAGCTTGTTCCATTTGCCGTTCAGCGTGGCGTTTCCGATTTGGACGGCGTCCTTCGGGGCAGTGGCTTTCGGCCAGCTTATGTCCCAGGTGACGCGCATGGCGTTGGCTGCATAGCGGCTGATTTGGCGGAGGGTCTGCCCCGTGGGGTAGGTGCCTTCGCCCTCGAAGATGGACTGGCCTGCCTTGTGGTAAACGCGGGCGTTCTTCGAGTGAATGAGGTAGTCGGGTACGATGTCGATGGAGCACCAGAATTCGGAGATAATGTCGTCCTTGATGGCTTCTTTGCGGGGGCCTCCGCAGCGTCCCTTGGCATGGGTTGCGCTCCAAAGACCATTTGATTCTGTAATATCTAGTGGCATGATAGTCTCTTTATCGTGCTATAGGTTGAATATCTGGATAGGGTGGTTCGGCTGTGAATGGTTCGTTCAGGAAATCCATCAGCGGGAAGAGGTCGTTGAAGTCCTCGATGGCGTCCCCCTCGTTAAGGGCAAGCAGGCGCGCATCCACCAGTTCATAGACGAGGCGTCCGAAGTCGTTTGTAGATCGGATGCCCCATTTCTGCAGGAGATGGGAGGCGAAGGGACCGAAGCCATCCATAAGGATGTCCGCCATCGCCTGCGACAGTTCACGCGCACCGATGGGCTCCAGGCGGGTTTTCTTGTGGTCGAGAAGGCATTTGTTCAATGCGTCGAACACAAGGTAGTAGGCTGGAACCGGGAAGGAGCCCGTCGTGGAGGCGAGCTCGTCGATGCGCTGCATGATTTCTTTGTCTGGGTTGCTCATATTTTGAGTGCTGCCTTGACCTTGTCGGCCACGGCGGTCATCTCATCGGTGTTGTTGTATTTTTTGCCAGCGCTGTAGATGATGACTCCGTCGTCGGCAAAGCGCGGTACGACGTGGAAGTGGACGTGTGGGACAGTCTGGCCTGCAACGCGGCCATTGTTCTGGAAGATGTTGAAGCCTTCAGCGCCAGTCGCGCGCATGAGGGCCGCGCCGATTTTGGGAGCCACGGCGATGATGGCTTTGAGGTACTCGACATCAAGAGCGGTGGAGCTGTGCTGATGCTCTTTGGGAATGATGACGGTGTGGCCTGGATTGAAGGGGGCTATGTCCAGGAAAGCAAGGACCATGTCGTCCTCATAGATTTTGGTGCAGGGGATTTCGCCTTTCAAGATTCGGCAGAATACGCAGTCGTCAACTAGTGGCATGTTGGTCTCCTTGATATTTTAGTGGTGTGTGGTGGCTTGGTCATTCTAGAACCACTAAAGGCTCTGGAATCTTTATCTTTCAAAATACAATATATAATATAGTGTGTTTTTCTATGAATGGCAAATCACTTGAATGATATGGGGGGAGAGAAAAACAACCGCAGGTCAAAGAAAAATCTCCCAATATGCGTTATATTTATTAAGGCATACTGTTTTTTACAAGATTAAGGACAAAAGCGAAAAATGACAGACAAGAAAGCGATTTTGAGAGAGAAGAGCCTGGCCTACCATCAAGGACCCGAGGCTGGAAAGATACATGTTGTGCCGAGCAAGCCCTGCGAGACGCAGGATGAACTGTCACTGGCCTACACGCCAGGTGTGGCTGAGCCCTGCCTGGAAATCAAGGCGCATCCCGAGGATGTCTATAGATACACGGGCAAGGGGAACATGGTGGCGGTGGTCAGCGACGGCACGGCAGTGCTGGGACTGGGGAACATCGGGCCAGCGGCGGGTCTGCCCGTCATGGAAGGGAAGGCCGTGCTTTTCAAGCGCTTCGCCGACATCGACGCCGTCCCGCTCTGCCTGGGCGGCGTGCTCGGCCCCAACGGCAAGACCGATGCGGACAAGCTTATCGACGTGGTTGCGACCATCGAGCCCACTTTTGGCGGCATCAACCTGGAGGACATCGGCGGTCCCGCCTGCTTCAAGGTAGAGCGCACCCTCAAGAAGCGCATGGGCATCCCCGTGTTCCATGACGACCAGCACGGCACGGCCATCATCTCGCTGGCCGCTCTGCTGAACGCAGCGAAAATCAAGGGGCGTCGTCTGGAGGACATGAAGGTGGTCGTCAACGGCGCAGGTGCGGCTGGTCTTGCCTGTGCGCTGTTCTACATTTCCGCTGGCATCCGCAAGGAGAACCTGGTCATCTGCGACAGCAAGGGCGTCATCTACAAAGGGCGTCCCATTGGCATGACGGAGTTCAACGAGCCACTGGCGACGGAACGCGAGTGCCGCACCTTGGCGGAGGCGCTGGTGGGGGCGGACGTGTTCCTGGGCTGCTCCATCGGCAACTGCGTGACCGCCGAGATGGTGCGCACGATGGCCCCGCAGCCAATCATCTTTGCGAGGGCGAATCCCGTGCCTGAAATTGACCCGGGCGAGGCTTTGGCGGCAGGTGCGCTGCTGGTTGGCACGGGACGCACGGACTATCCGAACCAGATCAACAATGTCCTGGGCTTCCCTGGCATCTTCCGCGGCGCAGTGGATGTGCGCGCCAAGGACATCAATGAGGATATGAAGCTGGCTGCTGCGAAGGCTCTGGCGGAGCTGGCGCAGACCGCCATTCCAGCGGATGTCAAAAAAGTGCTTGCCGCCGCCTATCCAGGCGATGCCGCAAAGGGAATGTTCGACGGGGAGAATCCGCTGTCGGCCAGCTATGTCATCCCGAAGCCGTTTGACCCGCGCGTGGTGCCCCATGTGGCGCGCTTCGTGGCCGAAGCCGCCATGGCCACTGGCGTGGCACAGACGACTATCAGCGATTTGGATGCCTACGAGAAGGCCGTTACGCAACGGATTGCCGCGGCCGCAGCTGCTAGATAGTTTAGGAGCTAGCAATTAGCAATTGTTAGGGGGCTAAGGGGTAAGTGCATAACTTAGGCCAATTACGAAGAAAGCACCAAGCAGGATAACTCATTGATTAGCAGAGGAGAATACATCGTAATGAAGAAGAGACTGTTCATCGCGGGCCTTGTGGCCTGTGCGTTGTTTTGCCTGCCTTTCAGCCAACTCCAAGCGCAGGAGGCTGCACCGAAAGTTCCTGCGGCCCCTGCCATGAGGGTTGCACCGCCACCTGCATCTTCGCCTACTGCGCCCGATGCTGCGAAAACGACAGTTGCGCCCGTGGCAGCCGCTTCGGAAAACGCTGCTGCACCAGAGGTTGCCGTGCCTGCCGAGGAGACCACCATTACTCTGAAGCAGATTTTTGTCAAAGGCGGCTGGATTATGTATGTCATCGCGGGCCTTTCCTTTCTGGCGATAGCCTTGACGATATTCTACCTGCTGACCATCCGCAGGGGGCTGCTTTGCCCCGAAGCGTTCATGCTTGATGCGCGGGACGCCGCTGAAAACAACGATGTCGAGGCGTTGAAGGACATCTGCGCTGACTGCTCGGCTCCTGCCGCCCGTATCATTGCCGCGTCGCTCGACCAGGTCGTGGCAGGACAGGCCCTGGACTACAGCCGCATCCGCGATGCGATGGAGGACGAAGGGGGACGACAGGCAAGCGCCCTTTGGCAACGCCTACAATACCTGATGGACATTGCCGTGATTTCACCGATGGTGGGACTGCTTGGTACCGTCTGGGGCATGATGATTTCATTTGGCGGCATTGAGAACAGCGCCGAGTTCGCCAAGAAGGCGGAGACGCTGGCAAGCGGTATCTCGCAGGCAATGTACACTACCTTCGGCGGACTGATTGTCGGTATTTTCGCGATGGCGTTGTATGACATCCTTCGCGGACGCCTGAACAAGATGATCGGTGAGATGGAGAGCGAATGCGGTTCCGTGCTGAAGCGTCTGGCCTCTGCGAAGAAGGCATAGTGAGGAGGTCAAAGCAATGAACTTCAAGAAAAACATCCAGGAGACCTCGCCAGGCTTCCAGATGGCGCCGATGCTGGACATTGTCTTCATCCTGCTTGTGCATTTCATGGCTGCCACCCTCTATGCGAAGTGGGAGAACAAGCTGGACATCAACGTGCCGACTGCGGACGCGCAGGCACTCAAGCAGCGTTCGCGCATGGAAATCATCATCAACATCGACAAGGACGGGGCGATTTTCATCAACAGCATCGAGATGTCAGCAGAACGGCTGGAGGAGATTCTCACGAAGGTTCATTCCACCAGTGCCGAACAGCCTGTCATCATCCGTGCTGACGAGGAGACGCAGCACAGGCATGTGGTGAATGTGCTGGCCATCTGCGCACGGCATGACATCCACAACGTGGCGTTTGCAATCATCCGCACGGGGGGCGCTAAATGAGGAGGGAGCGTACAGCCTTGCAAGAACGCCTGTGCATCATTGTACTGTTGGCTGTCTTGTTTGCCGCGTGTAGTCTTTTTG
>JAFTAC010000478.1 GCA_017458805.1 Victivallales bacterium
ACGACCGACTTCGGCACGCCCGCGGCAGCGCAGAAAGAGATGAATGTGTGACGGCAGCTGTGAAAGCCGTATTGTGTCACAGGATGGGCACGTCCCTCGACCTTGACCGATGTCTGCAAGCCTATCCACCTGATCGCCCTGGTAACGTCCAGATTCACCAGACCTGCACCGATGTTTTTCCCGCGGTCGTTCTTGATATTGTATCGTCTGGCGGTCTTGGGACAGACATACGCATTCACGTCGTCTTCCTTCCACTCCAACGCCTTCTCCAATCCCTCCAACAGCGGCGGTGCTATCGGCAACGTCACCTGCTTGCCTGTCTTATACTGTGTCACTTCAATGCGCCTGTCCTTCAGAGAAACGCAATTCCAGCGGAGCAACACGCAGTCTTTCAATCTTTGTCCCGTGTAGATGCCCAAGAGATCGACCAGTCGGATTTCCTCCTTGTTCATCAATTTTCTCGCCGGGTTAGCGAGTTCGTCCAGGATTCTCTGCTCCTCCTCCTTGGTGAAGGCAAGATGGCGTGTCTCGATATTCTGCTCTTCCCTAGCCCTGCGCAGCAGGACGGATGATGCAAACGGGTTCTCGTCGCTGCGATACATGGAGAGGGTCTTGAAAATTCGACGAAGTCGCTTGATCTTCCGGTTGTGGGTATCGACTGCCAGCTTCTGGCCTTGCATATACGCGGCATACTTCTCGGCATGCTGGTGCGTGATCTCCGCGACCGTGATTTTCGGGTCGTTGACACAACGCCTGAACTCGTCGAACGTGGACTTGTAAGCCTCCTGCTCGGAAACCGTGGCAGGCATGGCACGTTCTGGATGCTTGGAATATATCTCCCAGGCGTTGTCGAGAAACAGCTTCTCGCTCTGGCTCTTCAGCTTCCTGGCCGCAGTCACGTATCCGGCCAGCACGTCTTCCTGCGTGGCACTCGCCATGGGGAGGAACTTCGACCTGGCAATCTTTTCCGCTTCGTCAAGGTCGTCCGTGCCAGTGCTCAGGTCTTTCGTCCTGCCATTTATGGTGCACCGATAATACCAGTTCTTGCTCCGCTTCTTCCTGTGAAGACCGCCAAGCCCTAGGAAACGGTGAGTCTCCTCTGCATTCTCATTCATTTTCTTCTTCTTCGAACCTATCCTGCCCATGAAGAACTGCCTTGCCGTGTCGTCCACGACCTTCTGCGACCAAATTTGGCAGTGAGGTAGGGCAAAAAAGGCTCTGAATTGTGATACCTTGTGACACTTTGGGGCTTTTTAGGCACAAAAATGGCGGAGAGGGGGGGATTCGAACCCCCGGTACGGTGTTACCCGTACGACGGTTTAGCAAACCGCTGCCTTCGGCCACTCAGCCACCTCTCCGCAGGAAATAGACTATGATGGAGCGCGCAGTTTCAGGCGCGGGACATACTATAACGCCATTTGGCCGTTAGTCAAGTCGCCTGCGGACCGGGCGGATTGCCCAAAATGCATTTTGGCACTTGAAATCGGCGCGATGGTGATCTATACTAGGGGCGTGACGAATGAAAGCAACATGCAACAGGGAGCCATCAAACCAAATGGAAGGACAGAACAACCGACAACTTGAACAGCGGATATGGGAATTCGCCAGCGTGGACGAGCAGCTGGTGCTCGACCTCATGAACGCCGAGGGCATCACCAGGCCCATCGCCCTGGTGCTGGCCGCCAGAGGGATCGCACGGGACAAGGTGCATGACTTCCTCCACCCCGACATGGCCAACATGGGCGAC
>JAFTAC010000052.1 GCA_017458805.1 Victivallales bacterium
ACTAAGTTTAGGTTCTCTAGGCCCTCTAAGTCTTCTAGGGCTTAAGTCCTCTAGGGAGAAGTCTGCAAGCAACTAAAGTATATAGTTCCCAAAATCAAGAAGGAACCACCATGAACTATCCTGAAAACGACTCCGATTTCCGTTGCATCACCTGCCTCACCCCCACTGTCTGCCAACTGTGCGGTGTGCGGCTGCCAGCCCAGAACGGCGACACCCCCATACAGGCAGTGCTTGATGCAGCCAAGAAAGAACTGGGCGACGAACCCGTCGAGAAGATGCTGATTTTTGCACCCGACGCCGTCGGCATCCAGCTCTGGGAGAAGTACCCAGAGAACCTGCCTCGCGTCCAGAACCTGGCACCAGTGCGCGTGCCCATCCGCTCCGTGATGCCCAGCGTCACGCCTGTCAACTTTGCTTCGATGTATTCGGGAGCTTTGCCAGAAGTGCATGGGATTCAGGAATATGCAAAGCCAGTTCTGACCTGCGAGACCCTCTTCAACGTCTTCCCCGAGTGCGACAAGAAGACCGCCATCTGCGCCTCAAACGGCTGCAGCATCGACACCATCTTCCGCAAGCGCAAAATCACCTACATCTCTTCGCGTACGGATGCGGAGAGCTTTAATTTCACCGAGATGCTCCTTCGCAACTACGACTATGACTTTATCCTGGACTACATGGGGGACTACGATTCCATCATGCACAAGACCGCCCCATTCGCCCCTGAAGCCATCCGTGCGTATGAAATCTGCATCGAGACATTCGAAAAGCTCGTCCAGATTACCGATGAGGTTTGGAAGGGCTACAACCGCCTTGTAATCTGGTCGCCTGACCATGGCTCGCACCTTCGCGACAACGGCCACGGCACCCACGGTTCCGACTTGCCCGAAGATCTGCTCGTCTATCATTTCTACCGCGTGAAGAAGGGAACTAAATAAGATGCCAGCCAAAGCACGAAATACCCCTATCAAGATGACGGAGGCGATCAAAGTCACCGAGTTTGTCGTCTTTTGCATCGAGATGTACGCGCAAGCGCATCAGTTATCTGGAGTAAAGGTAGCAGTCGTTTTTGAAAATGCAGGGCTCCTTCATTATCTATCGAGCTGCTATCAGGAACTGCACGCCAATGGTAAAGAATGGCTGCTGAACACTATTGACGAGTTCCTCAAAAATAGGGGAGTGACTATCGAATGATTCTTTATCACGGCAGTTTGGTTATTGTTGATGCTCCCCGAATCCTTCCACGCAAAGATGGTCGGGGAGCTGATTTCGGTGCAGGATTCTACACCACCTCATCACGTGATCAAGCGGTCAGATGGATTCATGTACTCCAAGGGAAACAGGAAAAACAGACTTCTGGTTTTGTCTCTTCCTATTCAGTCCCAGACAATTTGCTATCCCTGCCTGAACTGAAAACTAGAGTTTTTCGAGGTGCAAGTCGTGCATGGCTTCACTTCGTTCGAGACAATCGCACTCATCCTGAAGTGGACCATTTGTACGATATTGTCAAAGGGCCAGTAGCAAATGACCGTGTTTATTCAACGCTGACTCTTTGGGAGGAAAACTTCATAGATGAAGTCGAAACTATCAGACGCCTCAAAACCTTCACGTTAGTTGACCAAATCCTCTTTCACACGGAAAAAGCTCTGAGCTTCCTGACATTTATGAAAGCAGAGGAGATAAAATGAGAGTACCAAAAATAACACAGCAGAATGTCAGATTCCTGCTCCCAGCGAAGATAGCACAGACTGTCGCAATGATCGCACGGGCAGAAAACATCTCCATCGAAAAAGCCTTGATGGAGTTTTATCGTTCTCAAACGTATGCCAACCTTGAACGTGAAGCCAGCAAATACTGGTGGTTCAGTCCTGCTCAACTCTTTCAAGATTATCAGTGGGATAAGGAAGACGAGATAGCTTCAGGAGGTGCAAAATGAGAAGAATACTTGCTTTTTTGTTTTTGAGTTCCCTAATAACAATGGCTGCTATCCGCCTGGAGGTACAAAACGGCAAGTTCGAGAAGATGCAGGAGGTGGTGAGCGTCACTCTTCCTCACCCACCGGATGCGGTAATCAATGGAAGGCCGCTTTTCGACGGCAAGGCCCTTTTCGAGGGCAAGGCGCTTTTCGAACTAACCGAGGACGGCAGGCTGCAGCCCGTGCCATGCGCCATCTCCAATAGTTCCAGAGGCCGTGCTGAAGTGACTTGGCTCATGCCTGGCCTGACCCGTCCAGAGGCGAAGCGCACATTCGTCTTCAAGCCAGGCAAGCCGATGGTACAGGAAGGCGGCCTTTCGGTGATTGAAGAAGATGACTGCTACCGCATCTCCAACCAGTTTTTCTCGCTCTGCCATCACAAGAAGGGGCATGGCGGACAGCCGCAGGAAATCCGCTTTGCCAATTCAGGAAACCTCGACAAGGAGATTGCATTCTACGAGCGAGTCCACACCAAAGAGATAGGCACATTCTACACGCTGTATGATAAGAATGCCACCGTCTCGCTCGTTTCCTCCACGCCGCTGAGCGTGGTTTTGGAGGCAAAGACGGGTTATTGCAAGTTATCGGGCGAGTCCGCGCCAGGCAATTTGAAAGCCACCTACCGCTACACCTATTACGCCTTCTCGCCTCGCGTCAAGGTGGAGGCGTTCATCGAGCGGGAGGACAACGCCCTCTGGAAAGAGCTGCACTTCTTGCATCCCATCCACCCCAAGCGGGTCTTTGACCGCTTCGTCATCGGCAACGCCCCCAACGATCCCCCTGCCACATTTGATTTTCTGCCGCCGAAGTCAAGCTCCAAACAGAATCCCATCGGCAACAACTGGGGCGTGATGGAAAACAGCAGCGATGCCATCGGAGTCAGCGGCAAGGTCATCTGCTGGGATGCCTCCAGCCAGTTCGTCTATTACATCCGTTCCATGCAGAAAATGACCTTCCCAGAGAAGAC
>JAFTAC010000479.1 GCA_017458805.1 Victivallales bacterium
AAGGAATGGAATGTAGAATTGTCCATGCGCCCTGGCAGGGCGCCACAATGTAGCATGAATAGTGGGGCGCCCTTCCAGGGCGCAGGTATCTTAACATCTCCACATTCCCTGGTTTCGCGCCCTGCGGGCGCGAACCCAGGGCTATCCTATGTCTCGCCCCCTCACGGGGGCGATCACGCCGCTCCGCGGCGTTTGACACATCAAAGGATACATCGGCTTTTATCAACTCACGAGGAGGCTTTTTCACCCAATTAGAATCACGCATATATCTCACCAACGGTTCCACGCTCAACGCCAGAAACAGCAGCACGATTGCATAAAGAAGATGCCTTCGCGGGGAAGCCATGGTGCCAACATGCTTTTGCAGGAAAGCGGAAGCTTCCTCCAGGCTGCCAGTGGCCTCTGAAACACCGCCAAAAGGCGCGTCCGATAGCGCCGACGCTTGAACCACATTTTCCGTCGTAGTGGTGGTAAGTGCGGGCTGCCCCGTGGCTTCGTCATACAGCACGCCATTCTTCCGTGGTATCTGCCGTGGAATGCCCATCGCCCCGCAGCAAATGGCCACCAGCGGTGTTTTGCGTGTACGCCATATTGCAACTGAAGCTCCATTAGGCGAGTTCATCTCCCCGTCGCTGACCAGCACCATGACCGATGCACCTAATGCATCCGCCTGGCGCACAGCCTGTTCAGGCGCGGATCCAGGCTGATAGAGCACACCAGGCCCAGCGGCTTCCAGAGCCGCCTCAAAGGCTGCATGGTCGCTGGTTGGCGGGCAATCGACAAAGGCGGTGCCTGCGTATGTGATGAGGGCAACATCGCACCCGTGACATGAGCTTGCAAGCCTTTTTATGGCCGCCCTGCCCTCTTTCAGACGGTTCTGCGCACCTACGCCCTCAGCACGCATGCTTTCAGAGCAGTCAAGCAGGAAGGCGATACAGGAGGTGTCAATGCGTGTTTTCCGCGCACCAGCCCCAATGCAGCCTAGCGCCAGCAGCAACAGCACCTGTGCCAGCCAAAGATGCCAGTTGGCGCCGCCAGCCTGCGGCAGTCGTTGCCTAAGCCGCCAGCGGTGCCAAGTTGCCCAGCTCGTAAGAAGAGCCGCTATGATCACCAGAACCGCCAGCATCATTCATTCCCCAGCTTGCGGAAGTAGTCCTCCACCTGGCGGCGGTACTTTTCTGGCGGCGCAGAGGAACGGCGCAGCAACTGGCGCTGCTTTTCCGTCGTGATGCCCTCCAGCATGTTGCCGATGATAGCTGCCGCCTCGGCGATGTTCCGCATGGTGATACTGCCCGCCTCTGTAGGACTCTTGCCTTCTCCCGTAAGGGCAAGGTTATTGGAAAGCTCCTGGAGGCGATTGTTTTTCGTAGCTCTGGCAGCCTCGTCCATAGTGCGCGAAGCCTGTTCACGCGCCTCGTCAATGCGCCTCATGGCACGTTGTGTGTCGCTGTCCTTCATGGCGTTCTGAATCTGGGAAAGTGAATTCTGCAGCTGCTCCAGCATCTCGCGCAGCTCCTGTTCGCCCATAGTCGGCATGGAATCAGCCGCCTCATGCAGTTTTCCCGCTAGCTCCTGCAGGTAGTTTCCCGCATCGTTCTGCTCACGCGCCGCACGGTCGAATCGCTTGTAGAGCAATGCGTTCTTGGCGCGGGTCTGCGACCGCTGAAGCCCCCGCGTCTCCGCCTGCTTCAAGGCCTCCGTCATCGCCTCGGTCGCCTTTGGGTAGTCTTCCTCCAGTTGGCCGACCGCCTCCCGTATCTCCTGCTTTAGCCTTTCCGTCGCCTCATTCACGCCGTTCTGACGCTCGCGCGCCTCGGAGACCGACTGATTGTCAGGCTTTCCACCTTTTGAGAGCTGCTCGGAATTCTGCGCCTCGCGCCGCTGGCTCTCCGCCAGCTGCCCCGCCATCTCGGAGAGACGCTTCACCTCATTGGCGGAAGCACGTCGCAACGCCTCCTCCAGCATACGCAGCGCGGCAACCAGCTGCATACGGGAGCGTGCACCGTGGATACCGCCCCCCTGGCGGTTCCCCGCCTCCAGCGCCTCCACGCCGCCCGCCATCTCCGTGCGCGCCCGTTTGAGGGCACCCGACACCTGCGCAAACTCTTTCATCGGCTCGATGCGACCATCCAGCACCCCCGTTGCCTCGTGGATTTTCCGCTGGCGGGCCGCAAGGCTGTCCAAAAGGGTATTTTCACGCGCCAGTGCGCCATTGACGTTTTCCTGCTGCTCGACGATGCGGCGCAGCTCCTCAAGCATCTCCTTCAATGCCCTCAAATCGGGCTTGGCAGCCTGCCCTTCCTGTGAACTCCCCTGCTCCTTCTGCTCCTCTTTCTGCTTGTTCTCCTTGGAATCCTGTTCCTCGCCTTCGCCACCTTTCGATTTCATCGCGTTCTTGACAAGCTCCGTCTCGATTGCCACCAAGGCGGCCAGCGCACGCTCCTGCGGCGAGACGCTCTCCTCGAACAGCCTGCGCTCGACCATCCGCGAAGCGGTGGTCAGTTGCTCGGAAACCTGCGCAAAAAGCGAGGTCAGTGGCTCGCCCAAGCTGCCTCCCACCTCCTTTGAGAGGGCGGTCACGCGCTTGCGCACCTCCAGCTCCAGCTCGTTCAACCCAACGCCTAGCTCCTTTTCCATGCGCTCACGCAAGGGGGAGGCCTCCATGCCCATGATGTCCCAGGTCATGCGAAGCAGACGTTTGGATTCGGCGAGTAGGTCCGAAATGTCGGCCTTCTTCTGCTCACCCTGCTGGTTGGAATCCATCTCAATCGAGTCCTGGTCGGGACGAATGACCACAAAGAAGAGGTCGCTTTTCGACTGATGGTGCTTTGGCTCGCAGTTGTCCTCTGCCACCAGCATGCAGGAAAGAAGATCTCCTATCTCTAAGTTCAGAGCAGGTATGTCCCACATATAGATGACCTCCCACTCCTTTTCGGGAAGGATTCGACGACGAGGCGTCGTCGTTACACCATCTACAGCCGCCTTCCGCAACGAAACGCTCAGCTTCTCGCCGCCATTCACGGAGTAGAGGAGACGGCACTCCTCCAGTCCGAAATCATCGGCGACCTCCGCCATAATCCGCAGGCTGTCCCCTGGCTTCAGCGTGACATCCTTCGTCGGCTCGGTCAGCGCCAGCACAGGCGGCATGTCGGGCAGCACCGTGATCTCCATGGTCTGACGGCTGGAATGGCGTGAAGCATCCTCCAGAACGAGCTCGCAGGGACCACTTTTCTTTGGGGTAAACCGGACATGCAGCCAATCTTTGCTTGCCAGCAGCTCCTTGCGCTCCTTGTCCCATAGCAGTGCCGCATGAATACCTGGAGCTGTCTTCACAAACACCTCCACAGTCTCGCCCTCTACTAGCTCTAGGTCGCAGAACTCGTTGAACGTGCGTGTTTTACGTTGCATATACGGGAGGGGTGTCACCTCCATGCGCAACTCCTCGCAGACAGGCGGGTCATAGACCGCAACTTTCTGCCAGCCAGACGAAAGCGACGGCGTCACGACCTTGAAGCGAAATGCTTGCGACACATCGTAGAAGGAAAAGCTAAATGAGCCGTCAGGCGTATGGTTCATCACATATCTGCCCTGGCCCGCTTCGTCCGACTCCACGATAACCTCCGCCTGCTTTTCCCAGCGCGAAACAGTCGCCTTGACAAGATAGTCGCTGTGGCGTGCGGCTTCATTCCCCTGCATTTCAACAGCTATGCCCTTATCGTCAAACACGAGGGCACGCCCTCCCCACAGGAACTTCCCGAACGCGGGTAGAAATGTGATGAGAGCCAGCGACAGGATGACAAGTACGCCATAGCCCAGCGTCCAGCGCCCGCCACTGCGAAAGACGGCAGGAATAAAATCTGGCTCTGCTTCGACACGCGAATGAACCTGCTCCAGCAGCTCACGTTCAAGCGGACGCAGCTCGCGGCTTTTCGCAGCCTCCTCCAGCTCAACCGCGCAGATAAACGAATCCATCAGCTCGGGGTGCGCCTCCTCCACCCGCAGTGCCATCGACGCCAGGCTGCCTTTGCGGCGAAATCTCCTGGCTAGGAAAAACACCAGTGTACCCAGCGCAACAAGAATTCCCAGTCCCCCAACCGCCAGCGCAGTGCCCTCGCGCAGCCCCCAGGCAGCCCCCGCCGCACTCAGCAGCCCAAACAACGCCAGCAGCCCGATGCACGCCATCGCCAGCCCCGCCAGCACCCAGCGGACCGCCAGCCTAAAACGCCCTTCGGACAGTATTGTGTGCAACTTATCGCTCATGGTTCTCTGATATAAGACGTTTAATACTATACAGCATGCTCCCTGTTCAATCGGCGTGACTGCATTTTCTTCCAGATATTGCGACACATAACGCACAGGTCTGCAGGAATCTTCAAAAAACGGACCAGTAGTTCTGCATCAATATAATTCAAAGCCACTTCAATGTCCTTGTCATTTCTTACCACATCGTCTATCACTCTCAATAGGCGCTTGCGCAGGACACAATCTATTGATTCAATCTTAGGAAGCACAATATTCCCCATTTCGCCAGGCAGGATTTCCAATACACCACCGCCATAACTCCTTCCGCAAATCTCCGTAAAGGCAAATGCGATGCTATTGTAGTATGAAAGAAGAGCATTCTCGGGAATGACGCCGTTATTAAACTTAATACGATGCATGGTGTCAGTCGAAACAGCATTGCACTGATTCAATACAAACTTTGGATAAAATTGTTCCGCCTCAAAAAGAAGGCATCTGGAACCCAGACAGAAGGTATAATATACCACCTGTCTCTTATCGAGCACTTATACCCCTCATTGATTTTATTCTCCTCGCCTAATAAGATATACTCTTTATGCTTCTCAGGATAGTCCTGATATGACACACTATCTGGGAAATAAACCAATTGGGCTTTCTTTCCTGCTTTAACGTTATGCTGCCAATCCTCACTCGTAAAAAAGATACTGTGGGCATGCGCACTTCTTCCTATGAGAGGCAAAACCACCGATTCAAGCTCATATCGCTCCGCAATCTCCTCTGTCACCGAAAAAAAGTTGTTGTCGCCAGTGGTTATCCCAACGTTTATCAATCCCAAATCCCTGAATTGACAAAAACGCTTGTCGTGGCTCAAGTCACGTAACAAGCCAGCCTCTTCCGAGGTGATAAAATACCGCGTCCATTTCTCCTTCACATGCCCCAAAGGTTGAAACTCCTGGGCGTTTATGTCAAAACCATGAAGCGCATCCAAGTCCTCCAATTCGTAGATTCTTATGGATGTCTGCTCATAGTCTCTCCGTTTTTCTCCAATGAAAAGCAAAACTTCCTGTTCTATTTCAGGGAAAACCAGCTTCTTAAACGTCACTAACGTAATCGTTGTCAGATGCCTTGCCAGAAACAACCTCAATTCTTCCGCAAATGCCACTTGCAGGATTTCGGCAGGAATGACAAAGGCTATGGTTCCATTGTCTGCAAGCATCTGGACACATGCAACCATAAAAGCCACCCATGCATTGATAAGCTTATTCTCCTTCATGCCATGTGTCACAAGAATCTCTGACAGAATTCCCCTCTGCATCGCCGTTAAATACTGATAACGTATATATGGAGGATTCCCGATTATGAGACTATAGGTGTTTCGCTGACCGTTTTCGTGATAAAACGCGAAAAAATCCCCATTAACCACGTTACAATTGTCATGCGCAGCAAATCGTCTCTCAACCTTCTCTGCGGCCTCATTTTCGATTTCTATCGCATCAATCCCCTGAACTGGCCAATGTCCCGACATCTCCATGCATTCCAAAAAAACACCATCCCCGCAGCTTGGCTCCAATACATTATTAAAACACTCCTCCCTAACCCAGGATACCATCGTCTCCGCTATAATCTTGGGTGTATAGTATGCCCCAAGCAGCTTTTGTGAACTAGCGTTTTCCTTCCTTTTCATGGCAACTCAGCTCCTGAATCAAATTCAAGGTCGTAAACTGATTTAATTAGTTTTTCAACAGCAGCGATTAACCCTTCTTTCTTGCGAGTTAAGATAACTGCGCTCTTCTTGCTATTGCTCGCTTCCAATTGATAATTGATACGACGAATCTCTCTCATATTCTCCACAGTTTCTGTATAAATGTGCAAGTGCGTCGGTTTGGACAAATCCAATTCAACAAAAGGCAGTCTCTCCAACAGCGCTGTTCCACGAGCAATGAAACCATTTGAGAAATCGCTTCCCATTATCCGTATGATTCTTTCGGTGATCGAATTAGTCAACCAGGCCTGGATGTACTCCAGGGCGTATGGAGTGTTCTCCTTCGTGCATATTGCGCAATAGCCTGCCGTTCCCCCGGAAGCAATCAACATATCAGAATCATCATAAGCATACATTGGGTTTTTGCTCAAAATACCAACAATCAGCTTTTTCGTATTGATAAATGCCGTCAAAGCCTGGGTACGGCCATACTGATACCATGTTTTCTCCGTGGCATTTGGCACATCACGAACCCCATTTGGTGACAAAGACCTGGGCACAAGACGCTTATAATTCGAAAGAAGATAATTCCACGCTCCCGGGTACTGAGACTTAAATTCCCCCTCGCATATTAATCTCCCATCTGAATCATACGGAAAAATAATCAGCTTGTGTGAATGAAGAAGGCTAAATGTATTCAGCCCCCTTTCATCAAGCTTAGTAGGCTTGAAATACGCTCTTAGCAATGCTTTCTCTATTTCAAAAAACTGTCCATTTCTTTTGATTTTAATGGAGTGCTCCGTCTGTTCTACAATTTCATCCTCCGAAAACCAATAAACCGGCACTGGTTTTTCGGCACTGGTTTGAATGCCATTAAAAATGTGGACATGTTTTGTAATCGGTACAGAAACATTCAGAAGTGCCTTAAACTTCCGCATAAAAACCGTGTCTGTCGATAAACACCATGGTTTTTCATCTATGCTGCTGCTTTTGATGGCCCCCGTATTCTTCTGACCGCTTCCCCACAATTGCTCAACAGAGGCAATACGAGAATAATCGAAAGAATCATTTCTCTCGTTTTGCAACAAAAGAATCGAGCTATATATGGTTCTATCCTCAAATAACTGCTTATCCCCAAAATCATCCAAGGAAACCAGGTATTCTCCAGAGGCAATCATTCCCCGCAATTTCTCGCCTGAAGCAATCTTAAAAAACTTATTCGGCACGATATAGCAGACAAAACCCGATTCTTTGATTCTTTTAAGAGCCCTTTCGATAAAAAGATAATACTTGTCAAATTGCTTATAAGCTGAAACATAACACTTACTGTATAAGGAAAACTCGGTCTTCGGAAGTAGGTGATGCATTTGCTCTGTATTTACATAAGGTGGGTTTCCTATGATAGCATCAAACTTATCCCCTCCATTGATTTCCATCCAATCAAATACAACAATACCATGTTCATCTGACTGAGATAACTTCCGAGTTCCTATTTCTTCCGGACCGATAAGTGAGTTGCCGAGAAGAATATTGGCATCAAGATTTGGCAGAATCGGCTGAATATCCGATACAGACGGAGATGTTTCGTCTTCAAGTAACTTGAGCAATAGAGAAAACTTCGCAACTTCAACGGCATGTACATCAATATCAATGCCAAAAATGCAATTGGTCAAAAGCTCTTTCTTTTCCGCAAGAGAAAGCTTATATCTTCCAGAAGCAATCTCACAAAGATGTGATTTATCGTGTTCTTCGTACCAATTGACACAATATTGTTGGAGATAGGAAAACACCTCTTCCAGAAAAACACCGGAACCACATGAAATGTCCGCTATTCTTAACTGCAATACCTCCTGTGGTGTCTTACCTATGCACAATTTTGACAACATCAATTCAACCATATACTTTACGATTTCCGTCGGAGTTGAAATCACCGACCTATCAACATAGTCCTGTTTAGGTGCCAGTTCAATCCTGCCTGTTTCAGAAACCACCAGTCTCTCTGTCAGGAATAATTCATAGATTTTTCCTAATAAATTGGGTTCAATTATGTTAAACAAATACGGGGATTGCGGGTAGTACATGTCATTAATTATCTCCGTTGTAATACTTGAATCTATATCAGCAATTACAGCAGAGCCCTTGAAAATTCCAGAATTATAATGGGCGTCAGCCTTTTGTAACAACTGAATCACTTTTTCATTAAGTCTGTCTTGCTCATTTATCGTATCACAGAGCTTATGATACGTTGGAAGGTTCCTGTCCTCACAAATACGTAAAAAAACCAATTGGTTCACGAAACTCTGAACTGCATCATTAAGAGTTTCTACATTGCTATAGCGTCCGCCTTTTTCATATAAGGAATTTCCAACAGCTATTCGCCATTCATTAATCTTCGCCAAAAAATGAAAATCAACAGATTGCCTATCAGGCATCAAACTCGAAAACTCATTTTCACAGAAATCTTCAAATCTTCCAGAATAAACAGCATCCCGAGATAATAGCTCTGACAGCTCTTCAAATCTCTTCACATAATCCAAACAATGAAAGACTTTATATCTTGCTGTCGCAGAGGAATCACCGGACTTTGGCAATCGTGTTGTATCATATATGATCAAGTATTCAAAATTAGTCAGGACAGTTATCTTATGCTTGGCATTCCACCCATATTTCCTTGCCTGAAAAGCTGGTTCTGGAGAGCAGTAAACATCTACAGACGGCTTTTTAGCCTCAACAAAGAGCTTTGTCACCCCTTTTAGCGTCAATGAATAATCAGGTCTATCGGCCGAATTAGAATAATCTTCTGCAAGCACTTCCCTATATTGGGGAGGGACTCCTTTTGTATTAGCGACATCCCATCCTAATAGCTTTAACAATGGATCAATATACTCAACACGACAAGAATGCTCATTATAGACTTTCTTGGTATGAGTATTCGCCTTATACAGAGGTAGATTTTCAATAAAGCGATTGACCAGTTTTTCCAACTCTTCTAATGCCGCCATGAAAACCTCCTTACCTCATCCGTTTCTTTCCTGCAAATTACCTAACAACTTATAGACTAATATAAGGTTGTTTTGCAAAAGTTCAATCTGCTTTTGTGTTTTTTGTTTGGAATAAATAGCCCCCAAGCACTGTTAGAAGGTTTTCTTCGATAAACAACCACTACGTCTTTAGAAAAAGCATCTTCAAAAGAGTTTTTTCAAAAATCATATTTGAATTCTCCTATTTCTGATTATATTATCTCTACTGGAATAAAAGTGCTATCCTAGATAAGATATCAATCATGTCAAAAACACTAACAGAAAGTAGTTCAAGAGCATGTTTTCGGGTGCGTTGCTGCGCCTTGGGAAGCATTGTGCAGGTTTCGGTGCTGGGACTGCGGAAGCACAGCAGGGAGCTGGGGCTGAACTGGGAGGAACTGAGCAACGAAACCCGCGCCAGTTGGATGTCGCTCGTGGAGATGCTGGAGCTTGCACCAGATGAAACTTCAGTGGAAAAACTGCTTCTGGAGGCAGCCAAAAGCCGCCTTGGCGTGGCGTTGGGAACTATGGAGAGCTGCCTTGCCGCAAGAGGACGACTGCCATGGAGCTGCCAGTCAAAGCCCTATATGCGGCTTGCTTCCGCCACATACGCACCCTTGAGCCTGGATGGCGGCGACCTTTTTTCCGCCTACTGCCTCTACTTTGAATCGCTGCGGCGACGTCTCTCCCCCTGGCTAGACAATGAAGACCCAGAAGTGATGCTGAACAGCATTCTAGTCATTGCACGAAATGAATACCAGACGCTAGAACGCCGTCTGAACGAAGCCCAAGTGGAAATCACCTACATCCCGCTCTACTCGCCTCCAGATGTCATGCGTGTCGCCCAGCAGGTGCCACAATGCCCTCTGTGCGGGCAGTTGATGGAGCGGGATGAAGACGGGGACTGGTCCTGCGAAAAGTGTCAGATTAAAGACGCTTCCTACTTGATGTAGGTTTCCCATCAAAACCTGACCTATTGTCTCCTCCCCTCATTTCAGATATTTGCCATAGAAATCGGCAATCTTGTCGAAGGGGATGATATCCAGTTGGTCGTAGAGGTCGCAGTGGCTTGCGCCAGGGATGATCATCAGCTCCTTGTTGTCACCCTTGAGCATCTTGAAAGCGGTTTCACCGAAATAGCGGCTGTGCGCCTTCTCGCCATGGACCACCAGCACCGCGTTTTCAATCTCGCCTGCATACGCCAGCAGTTTCGCGTTCAGGAAGGAAAGGGCGGAGGTGACATTCCACCCACCGTTGGAGTTCAGGGAACGGGGATGGTAACCGCGCTTGGTCTTGTAATGGTCGTAGTAGTCCTTGACGAACTGCGGTGCATCTGCAGGGAACGGATCGACCACGCCGCCGCCGAGCTTATAGGTTCCACTGCGGAAGTCCTCGATGCGCTGCGCATTGAGTGCGACGCGTTTCTCGTGGCGCTTCGCCGCGCTGTCCTCCTGGTCGAAGTAGCCGTTGGCGGTGACACGCGTCATGTCATACATCGTTGAGGCGACGGTCGCCTTCACGCGGGTGTCGATGGCGGCAGCGTTGAGGGCAAGGCCACCCCAGCCGCAGATGCCGCAAATGCCAATGCGCTCCGCATCCACGTCATCGCGTGAGATGAGATAATCGACGGCGGCCTGAAAATCCTCCGTATTGATGTCAGGAGAGGCGACATAGCGGGGCTGGCCGCCGCTTTCCCCTGTGAAGGAGGGGTCAAAGGCGATGGTGAGAAAACCGCGTTTTGCCAGTTCCTGCGCATAGATTCCCGAGGACTGCTCCTTGACCGCCCCAAAGGGACCCGACACCGCGATGCCCGCGAGTTTGCCTTTGGCGTTTTTCGGCTTGTAAACATCCGCCGCCAGCGTGATGCCGAAGCGGTTCGGGAAAGTGACCTTGCTGTGTTCCACCTGGTCACTCAACGGAAAGATCTTGTCCCACTCCTGGGTCAGTTCAATGTTTTTCATGGATGTGTACTCCTTGTGTGTGTTTTTGAGATTGCAGCAGCTTGTGACTGCCAGAACGAGGACGGATAGAGACAGAAGCAGTGTCTTTTTCATGGGGCGTGGATTCCTTTTGGTTGTGGCATGCCGTCGCATCCGCTTTTATTCTATGGAAATGTCGTCACATTTCTGCCTTTTTATCATGTTTATTAATATATTCTAAACCAAGTGAAATAGCAAATACTTTGTTTTTATCAATATCCATGCTTGAAAGGCATATCAAATGGTATATAGTATCTATCCGTTGAAAACAGGAGTGCATCATGGAACTGCGAGTGTTGAAATACTTTCTGGCTGTGGCCCGTGAGAAAAGCGTCACAGGGGCGGCACATCGCCTGCATGTCACGCAGCCGACCCTTTCCCGCCAACTAAAAGACCTTGAGGACGAACTTGGCCAGCGGCTGTTCATTCGCGGCAGCCACCATGTCTCACTGACCGCCGAGGGGATGCTGCTTCGCCAGCGGGCTGAGGAAATCATGACGATTGTCGATAAGACGCGTTCCGATTTCAGTGCAAAGCATCGAATTGCAGGAGATGTCTATGTGGGCGGCGGCGAAAGCGAGGCGATGTCGCTTCTGGCGCAGGTCATCCATGATGTGCGAGGCAGGTACCCTGCTATTCGCTTCCATCTGTATAGCGGAAACGCAGAGGATGTCATGGACAGGCTCGACCGAGGGACGCTGGACTTCGGCGTACTCATCCAGCCTGTCGATATTTCGAAATACGATGCAATGCCCCTTCCCCACAAGGATGTATGGGGGCTGCTGATGCCGTTCGACCACCCGTTGGCTGCGAAGAAAGGAGTCGCACCAGACGACCTAAATGGCATCCCCCTGATTCTCTCGCGCCAGGTACTTCAATATGGTGCAACGGAGAATCCATGCCTGCAATGGCTTGGAAAGCCTGTATCCGAGCTGGACATCGCCGCCACCTACAATCTAATCTTCAATGCGGCCCTACTGGTGCGTTCAGGTGTCGGCTGCGCGGTCACGCTGGACCGTCTGGTTCCAGTTGGCGTGAATTCGGGTCTGGCCTTCCGCCCGTTTGTCCCGAAACTGGAGTCCTCTCTGGACATCGTCTGGAAGAAGGGGCAGTTCTTCTCCCCCGCCGCCACGGCGTTTCTCGATGCCCTCCAGAAACGCCTTGAAACACAACAAAGGTTATAGATGAAGGCAGGCGCGCCCGCCACGACGGCATACCGCAATGCCTGCCACAGGCTTTCCCCAAAATACAGAGGTAATTTCAAAACTAGCGCGAAATGCGCTAAGAGATGGGCGCAGTGGCTAAGGCAACAGCTCGAAGCCGCACTGTCGTGCGGCGAGAGGCGTTGCCAATGCCAATGTGTTCATATCAACGCGCATTTCGATGATAGTTTTGAAATTACCTCTACAGATAAGGGGAATGGACATCGCTGTGCTGCAATTACCTCAATAATCAGCGTTCAAGCACGGGGAAGCTGCGAAGCACTTCAAGGGCGCGCATTAGCTGAGTGTCCTTCTCCAAATCCACTTTTCCCTCGTCGAAGCCCTGGTCAAGACTACGAATCACCCCAGAACGTATCGTCTCCGTGATGTCAGGAATGATGCCGTTCTTGTCAATGGTGGGACGGTTTGGATCGGGGGTGTAGTAGCGGGCGACAGTGAGCTTGACGGCGCTGCCGTCATCCAGATTGATGATGCTCTGGACAGAGCCCTTTCCAAAGGTTTTGGTGCCAAGCAGAACCGCACGCTTGTGGTCCCGCAGGCAGCCAGCCGTGATTTCCGATGCGCTGGCACTCTCGCCATCCACAAGGATGATCATTTTGATCTTGTCGTTGAACTTGTATCCAGAGCGGCTGCGGTGTTCTTCGTAGTGCTCGCTCTCCCGATTCTCGTGCAGGTCACTGTGATGCTTCACCGTGACCACCATAGAGTTAGGTGCGAGGAAAAAACTGCATCTCGCGACAGCCGACTCCAGAAGCCCACCTGGATTACCGCGCAAGTCCATGACGAGTCCCTTGACCTTCTGTTTTTCGAAATCCTGCAATACTTTCTTCAGATCCTCCGCCGTCGGCTCCATAAACTGCTTGATTCTCACGAAGCCGATATTGCCCTCCAGAACCTGCGCCGCCACGACGCTGGGCGTCGTAATGATGGCACGCACCAGTTCCACCTCGACAGGGGCCTCGGCATTCAACACGCCTTTCTCATCGGGACGGAGAAGCGTGACCTTCGCCTTCGTCCCCGGCTCGCCACGCAGACGCAACACATTATTGTTCAGGTCATCCTCTGTAAGCTCCTTTCCGTCAACTGCATGAATGACATCGCCGACCTTGACGCCAGCCTTGTCGCTGGGACCGCCCTTCACCACATTCACAATGGTCACCTGTCCATTGATGTTGTTCACGGTCACGCCAATGCCGCCGTACTTCCCGTCCGTGTCCTCCATAAGCGACTGATAGTCCTTGGGAACCAGAAAGTCGCTGTAGTCGTCCAAGCACTCCGTCATCCCGCGCAAGGCCCCCTTGAAAAGCTCCGCCGTGGTGACCTTGTCTATGTCAACATAGTTCTTGCGGATGAGCTGCAGAACATGCATCAGGCGATCAATCTCCTTCAGCACCTCCTCGTCACCAGCAGGCTGCTGAGGGTGTTCCTGCGAATAGACGGTGGAAGCACAGAACAAGTTAAGCAGCAACAAGACCGCAAAAATGGTGAATGTGCGTGTTAGCTTCATCGGGTGTCTTTTTGGGTTTTCCGCGCGCTCTAAAGGAGCGCGCGGTCAGGACGGGGTACGCCTGGGGCGGCTGCGAGGGGCACTCTATTCCCAAATCTTGTCAGCCAGCCACTGGCGAAGCTGGGCGATCGGGATGCGCTCCTGGGTCATGGCATCTCTCATGCGGACGGTCACCGCTTTGTCGTTTTCGGAGTCGAAATCGTATGTCACGCAGAATGGCGTGCCGATTTCGTCCTGACGGCGATAGCGCTTGCCGATGCTTCCCGTGACATCGTATTCGGCGCGGAAGAGGTTGTTGAGCTTCTTGTAGAGCTCGGTGGCAGGGGCCTCCAGTTTCTTGCTCAGCGGCAGGACGGCAACCTGGACAGGCGCCACCTTCGGGTCGAAGTGCAGGACGACGCGGACGTCTTCGTCCATGCCTTCCTTCTTCGTGTCGGCGGTGTCCTCGTCGTATGCGTTGCAGAGGAGCATCAGGCAGATGCGGTCAAGGCCGCAGGAGGTCTCGACGACGGTCGGGAAGTAGGTCTCGTTGCGCTCCTGGTCGAAGTACTTGCATGCCTGGTCCTGCTTGGAGTATTCGGCGTGGCGGGACATGTCCCATGTGCCGCGATGGTGGACGCCCTCCACCTCGCCCCAGCCGAACGGGAAGAGGACTTCGATGTCCAACGCCTTCTTCGCATAGTG
>JAFTAC010000480.1 GCA_017458805.1 Victivallales bacterium
CGGCATGGTCTCCGTGCTCAAGAGCATGATCGACGAGCGCAACAACGCCGCGCAGACGGACATGACGCGCCTGCAGTCCCTGGTGGACCGGCGCGACGAGTCCTTCACCACCGCCACCACGCTGATGACCAACGTCTCCGACACCCGCAGCAATGCGATTCGGAACATGTAGGGAGGTGCCCGATGATTGAATCCGTTCAGATAGCCACGAACCGCTACGCCCCTCCAGGGGCGCAGGCCGTCAACATGTACAGGGTGGACGGCGGAGGGATGCTGACGCTGGGCCAGCTCATGGGCGCCGTCTGCATCCGCGCGGGCATGAACAAGGAGGCGCAGAGCGTCAACAAGATGAACTCCATGAACAACAACGTCGAGGACCTGAAGACGGCGGCGGAGTATCTCGACCAGATTGCGAACAACTCCGTCTCTAACTGGACGACCGTCAGGGACTTTCTGCGGAACACGCTGGGCATGACCAGCGCCGAGGCGCCCGACAGCCTGGACACCAGCTACAACGGCCGCTTCAAGGTCATCAACGCCATGAAGAACCATCTGGAGGTGCTGACGCGCCAGGCCCAGGAGGACATGATCGACGTGCAGTCGCTCATCAGCCAGCGGGACGTCGCCTTCACCACGGGCACCAGCCTCGTCAAATCCACGGGCGGCAGCCAGAACAACATCGCAGCCAATCTATAGTTTAGAGGCTCTGGAGATTCTAGAGAAAGAGGAAGAGGAAGGACACGAACATGCCATCCACCATCACTCCTGTCACCTTTGACCTTTCCACCTATAAAGTTTACGATTCCGAGAGCGACGCAGATGTCGATAAGACGGTGCAGGGGAACCTCTACACCGTCGAGGGCGTGAAGGACGCGGACGGCTCCCTGCGGAAGCTCTCCATGGGGGAGCTGGTGATGGTCGTCTGCCTGGCGAAGGCCGCCGAGAAGGAGGCCGCCATCATCGACCTCATGAAGACCATGAGCGACAACACGGCCACGCTGGAGGGGCTGACCGACATCGAGACCAAGCTGCTGGCTGGCGTGAATATCACTACCATTACCGGCAGCTACCTGTACGATGGTGTGACTTACTCCAATGCGGTAGATTTCCTGGCTGCGGCCGGCGTGACTTTTACCATTGCGGCTACTGCTCCGAATGTGCCAGGCACGCTTGATACTCCCCTGGACGAAGTCCTCACCCAGATCGAGTCCAAGATGGACTCGCTCAACAGCTTCTCGCAGCAGAAGATGATCGAGCTGCAAAGCGAGACGAACAAGCGCGACCAGGCATACGACCTGATCACCAACATCCTGAAGAGCCTGAACACAGTCGAAGTGGGCATCGTTAACAACATCTGACATTTTTCCAAATAGAGTATGGCAAATCCAACAATATCGGCTATCGACTTTAACCTCGCTACCTATAAAGTGTATGACGCTGCGCTTGGGTATGACGTTGACAGGACGGCGCAGGGGACTCTCTACACCGTCGAGGGCGTGGAGGACCCCGCCACGGGGGGGCTGCGCAAGCTCTCCATGGCTGAATTGGTGATGGTCGTCTGCCTGGCGCGCGCCGCCGAAAAGGAGAAGGCCATCATCGACCTGATGAAGACCATGAGCGACAACACCTCCATTCTGGAGAGCCTGACGGACATCGAGACGAAGCTGCTGGCGGGGACCTCGATTGACGCCATCCCGGGCTACTACACCTACCAGGGAGTGAAGTACAACGCGCTGGATTTCCTCGCCATCGTCGTCGGCGGAGCCACGCCCGTCGCCGCAATCACGGGAAGTGACGAGATGGTCACCCTGGGGAACCAGCTCGCCGACACCAGCAACCACGTCGTTGACATCACGGGGGCGTATTCGTACGACGGCTCCAACTACACGAAGGCGTGGGAGTATCTGTACGCCCGGGGCCTCGACAACATGTCCCAGTCCGAGAGATACAACTTCTACAACATCTGCGACCTGGTCGAAGGGCTGCCCGACGGCTATGTCTTCAGCGACGCAGAAGTCATCAACATCAGCGGCTACGGCGTTGTTAACGACGTCTGGCTTGGGATGACCAAGGAGGACATGGTTGACCAGATTGACGCGACCTACCGCGAAAAGCTGGTGCAGTACGTCCAGATGCTTGGCCTGGGGAATTTGGATGAGACCGGGTCCATTACGAACGCTGCCTCCTATCTGCCTTCCTCCACCGACGAGCTCATCACCGAGATCGAGTCCAAGATGGATTCGCTGAACAGCTTCTCGCAGCAGAAGATGATTGAACTCCAGAGCGAGACGAACAAGCGCGACCAGTCCTACGACCTGATCACCAACATCCTCAAGAGCCTGAACACGGTGGAGATCGGCATCGTCAACAACATTTGAGGGGGGATCCGGGCCGTCTTCGGCCTGGGGAAAAAGAAACACGATAACTATTCAGAAGGGTAAGCGGCGGCGGAAGATAGCCGTGGGTGGAGCGAGCGCCTCTGGCGCAAGCGAAACCCAGGATAAGCAGTTCTCACAAATCCCTTTGCGCCGTGCCGCGTAGCGAAGCGGAGCGGCACGGCGCGGAAAGGATGGCAACCTGTGCCTATTTGCTCCGCTTCTGAATAGGAACATATTGTGTTTTATCGGAGAAGACAAGGTGAAGAATGCCCTTGAAAGATTGTGCGAGGTGATAGCCTACCCCGAACCTGTGCCTGAAGGCGCGACGCGCTTCCAGCTACGGGTGGATGGCGGGGACGTGACGGTGCGTCTTGTTGGACGCCGTCTTGTTCTTTCTCGCGTGATAGATAGAGAAGATAATGACCTCTCCCAACTTGCGATTTTCGCGGCAGGACGTATATTAAAGGAAGAGGCGGTTTTGGCATGGGACGAGAGGGCTTCCGTCTGCATACTCTGGCAGGATGTGTCGGACAATGCGGATGGGGCGGAACTAACACATTTTTTCGAGGCCTTTATGGATTCGTGTGACTGGTGGCTGGCCAGGGCGGTGGAGCTGAACGCTCCGCCAGTCCACTTCCCCGATATCGTCATACGGCCTTGAAACTACATAACATACCATATCATAGCATGAAGAAAAGCACTTTTTTGGTGATAGCATTAGCGACTGTGATAGGGTTCTCCGCGTTGGCGCAGGAGAAGCCGTCAAGCA
>JAFTAC010000481.1 GCA_017458805.1 Victivallales bacterium
GTGGGTTTCGCTCGCGCCAGAGGCGCTCGCTTCACCCACGGCTATGTTCTTGCCGCCGCTAACGCGGCTTCCCCTTCTGGATAGTTACGATTTTGGAACAGTTATAGAGACGTGGACAAGATGCACAGGCCATTATATAGGCGCCAAGGGTTTCAGGCGTTTCTCGCGACGTCGTTTCTCGGGGCGTTCAACGACAACTTTTTCAAGTTGATCGTCACCTGCTTTGCCATCAGCAAGCTGGGCAAGGAGGAGCTGAACACATACGTCCCGCTGACGGGGGCGATGTTCGTGCTGCCCTATCTGCTTTGCTCCAGCTATGCAGGCTACCTGGCAGACCGCTTTGAAAAGCGGCGAATGCTCATCTGGACGAAGCAGATGGAGCTTGTGGTGATGCTGTTCGGGCTATGGCTTTTCCACTGCCAGGCGGTCTATACCCTGCTGGCCGCGCTCTTCCTCATGGGGGCGCAGAGCGCCTTCTACAGTCCCGCCAAGTACGGCTACATACCCGAGACCCTGGATGAGAGCGACCTCCCCAACGGCAACGGCCTGACGCAGCTCTGCACCTTCATCGCCATTATCGTGGGCAGCTGGGCGGGCGGAGTCATCTCCCGAATCCACGGCTCGAACTGGACGCTTGGCGCCTTCTATTGCGTCATCGCCGCTGCCATCGGCATCGGCACAAGCTATTTCACGGACAAGACGCACCCAGGCTCCCCGACCGCGCATTTCGCCTGGAACCCCGTACAGACGCACATTGCGACCCTGAAAACCATTGGCAGGAACAGGCTGCTTCTTCTTTCGATGCTGTGCAACTCCTTCTTCTGGTACATCGCCGCGCTCTTCCAGAACAATCTCTCGCTGATGGTCAAGCAGGAGCTGGGCGGCAGCGAGCAGGTGCTAGGCGGGCTGCTGGGTGCTGTCGGGCTCGGCATCGGGCTGGGATGCCTTGTGTCGGGGCTGCTCTCGCGCAGGCGCATCGAATACGGGTTGATTCTGCCAGGCGGGGTGTTTACCGCATTATCTGCTATTTTGATGGGTACGCTTGGCGCACATTTGACAGCGGCATTCGTTTTCTCTGCGGCACTGGGCTTCTTCGCGGGCATCTATCAGCTGCCGCTTTCCACATCCGTGCAGAAGCACAGTCCCGCGAGCAAACGCGGGAGCTGCCTGGCGCTTGGGAACGCGATGGACTGCATCGGAATGCTACTTGCCTATTTCACGCAGTGGGCGCTGCTGAATCTCTTTGGCCTCAAGGCGAGTGGGGTCTTTGTAGGGCTGGGCTGCATCACGCTGCTGGTGCTGCTGGTCATCGCCTTCCAGGCTCCCGCGTTCCCGCGCAAATCCAGAGACCTGCTTTTCCGAGCTGCAAGATAATCACCTCCTCAACTAGGAAATAACATGAAAAAATACCTACTGACATTGACCATTCTCGCCGCTCACGCCTTGTTGACGGCGCAGGATGGCGCTGCCCCTAAGCCGAAGGGGGGAAACTATGGCAGATGCATGGAGCTTGCACGGCAGTACGAACTCAAGCCGATGTCCAAGCCCGACTGGGCGGAACAGCCAGGGAATCCGCTCTTCAGGGCAGTCTGGTTCTCCGATTTGCACATCACCTCGCCAGAAAGCGAGGCCCTGGTAAAAAGCGCCTTCAACACCGCGCGGGATGTCATCAAGCCCGATTTTGCTTTTATCACAGGCGACAACTGCGGCATCTTCCACGACCTGAAAGACAACAGAATCTGCTCCAAAGGCGAAAAGTGCCACCTGTGGCTGAAGGAGTTTATGGAGGAGGAGCTGGTCGTGCCGTATTGCATCATCCCTGGCGACAACTGGCCCTGGGGATTCGAGGCGGTCTTCGGCTCATTCCATTACTCATTCGACCTTCACGGCTTCCACTTCCTCTTCACGGCGACCGACCGCCAATCGAATTCGGAGGGGTGTTCCGTTTTCGAGGACGACACGTGGGAGTGGATGAAGCAGGATTTGGCGAAAAACGCCGACAAGCCGACCTTCTTCATCATGCATGAAACCCTCTGGCCACCCTCTTTCCTCGACGCTCCGAAGACCGAGGTTCTGCTCAACGCGAATTCGCAATGCCTGGCCACGCTGAACGGGCATTTGCATCTGGATTTGGATTTGACTCATGGTCCTCTCCGCCAGCTCATTGCACCCGCCATAGGGCGCAGCCACC
Source organism: Victivallales bacterium (assembly GCA_017458805.1). Classification (GTDB taxonomy): domain Bacteria; phylum Verrucomicrobiota; class Lentisphaeria; order Oligosphaerales; family Oligosphaeraceae; genus RGIG3456. The sequence goes on from JAFTAC010000481.1 coordinate 2,192, forward strand.
GTCCCGCCTTCAAGCACCTCAGATTTTACAAGGAGATTGTCGTCATCGAAAGCTATGAATGGGACGCTGACAGCAAAACCTTCACACAGGCGCGGAAGTGGCAGAAAATCGACATCCCAGAGAAACTGCGGACAGGGCTTGTGAAACAGGGTGAGGGGTTTGCGCCCACCAATCGTATTGAGTTGAATCCATACCCAAAGGAGAGGGATAACTCGTTGAAAGAAAGAGCAAACGAGATTTCAAACAACCTCTTCAACTTCATGTTCACTTTTGGTCTCGGGCAAGTTTTGGGAAAGTAGATACATAGTAGATTACAAAGAAATCTTGATTACTTCTGTTTTTATGAGATTTTCTGCTTGTAACAATGGAAATATCAGATAAATTCATTAAAACGTCTCCTGCGTCCTGAATAATGCTTTTTACATTAATCACAATCATCTGGAGTTCTTATGGGGTCTTTTAATCAAAATGTTCCTTTATCCAAAGTGTTTTCAACAATACTGGCTTTTTGTGTGGCGTTAGGCCTTGGTTTTTGGAGGATGAAGCGAAACGAGGCGCGGAAAGAGATTTATCAGGTTATGCAAAAACATGCAACTATCCTTCCTAAAGCTGAGCGACTGCATCCAGAAAGTGCCATTAAGAATGCGCAAGGTGTTCAAGCCATAATCCTGCTGAAGGAACGTACAGATTTCATTTCACGCGAAATTGGAGCGATGAGTACTAGTATGGGGAATTGTCCAGATGATTTCACCTATTGTTTTCAGCAATATCGCCGGGCAATTTGTGAGCTTGAGGAGGCTGTCAATAATCTGCATAAAGTTGCTACCTCGAAGAAAGTCAAGCCAGAGAAACTCCAAAACGCGATGGAGGAGGCTGCCGAGGCTGAGAAAGCTGGAAAGAATGCTTGGGAAAAAGTTGTTGCCTCTGCTAAGAAGTATGGTTTAAAAGTTCAATAGAGCAAAAAAAGTAGTTTTCATGCATACCGTCGGTTCATTCATTTCTGCGATTTCGATGCTGGTTTCGCTGAGCGGGATAGCGAGCATCCGCATGTTCACGCCCGTGTTCCTATATATGGTTTTAATACGCTATGGCGGGCAGGTGGAGTGCCTGGCGGCTGGCGTGGCGAAACTGCAGGCGATGACGCCCGCCTGGATGAACAACGATTTGCTATTCGCCGTCTTCGGCGTATTGGCCGTGCTGGAGATAGCCGCCAACTGGAACGGAACTCTGCGCGAACTGCTCACCAGCACGAAGTTCGACGAGTGCGTGAAGGTGGTTTTCTCCGCGCTTATCAGCTTTGGCTTCCTGAACATGGAGGAGGCGAAGAGCCTGCAGGAAGTGCAGGTCTTCATGCCTGACGTGCAACTGGCGGCGGCCTTGCCGCTGGCTTTGGTGGGGGCGGCTTTCTGCGGTGCATTGACCGCCTTCCTTGTCCAATTGCGTTCGGTCGTCGCGAACTTCATCCATCTCATAGACCCCGACAACGACTTCCACCTCCAGACGATGTTCGTCGGAGCCGAGGAGAGCCTGGCGCTTTTCATCCTGACGATGGCGATTCTGCTGCCTATTCTGGCGTTTATCATCACCCTGATTGTCATTGTGGCGGGGAAGATTGTCCAAGTCACCTTGAAGAAGCTGGAGGAGAGCACGAACCACCTCTGCCCTGCCTGCGGGAAGTCCATTTCCAGCCTGGCGGAGAAGTGTCCCGAATGCGGGGCCGCACAGAAGGAGGTTTACGCTGTCGGCCTGTTTGGGCTGCCTGGCAAGGAGCTCATCGACCAGAACGATGCCGAGCAGCTGCACATCCACCATCAGAAGATGCTGCTGATGCACCGTTGCCCGCACTGTGCCACGCATCTGCATTACAGCACCTGCGACAACTGCCATGCGGAGCTTTGGAAGGAGGGCGAGGCCAGGGAGATTGTGCAGACGCTGGACCGCCGCGTCATCGTCATCGCGCTGGTGGGGCTGCTGGTCAACGGCATCCCCATCATCGGCTTCCCTTGCTTCCTCATCTCCTTCAATACCCTGGTGATGTCGCGCCTGCGCGCCTTCCTGAATCCTCTGCCTGGCTGCATGGGCAAGCTACTCTTCACCTTCCTGAAGGTGCTCTTTATGCTCATCGTCGTGCTGGTCTCCTCCATCATCCCCTTCGCGGGGCTGTTGATGTACGTGCCCTATGGCATCTACTATCTCCACAACCGAAAGGCCTTCCTGAAGGCGACTGCATGAACAATTCTGTTTAATTATGAATAGAAGCCAATTATTGGAGACGCTGGAGCGTCTTAATATACACCCAAGCCGCAAACTGGGGCAAAACTTCCTGATGGACGCCAACATGCTTGCCGCCCTCGTGCAGGATGCTGGCGCACAGCCAGGCCAGCGCGTGCTTGAAATCGGCCCTGGCCTTGGAATGCTGACAGGTACCCTGCTGGACATGGGGTGCGACCTCACCGCCGTGGAGCTCGACCATCGCCTGGCGCAGTACATTGCGGAGACGTATGGCTCGCGCCCCAATCTCCGCCTTGTCCAAGGGGATGCGTGCCGCCAGGACTATGATGCGCTGATGGGCACGGAGCCCTATCGCTGCATCGCAAACCTTCCCTACTCCTGCAGCACGCCCTTCCTGTCGCGGATTTGCGCAAGCGCGAACCCGCCCACGGACTTGTGCGTGCTTCTGCAAAAGGAGATGGCAGACAGGCTTACGGCGGCCCATGGCACCAAGGAGTACGGCCTGCCAACGGTGAAGCTTGCCCTGCGCTACCGTGCGCGCATCCTGCGCATGGTGCCGCCAAACGTCTTTTTTCCGCCGCCCGAAGTGACCTCCGCTTTCACGAAGCTGGAGTTCAACGACCTCTGCGGGGATGAAAAGCTCCGCCAGGCGGTGGAGGCGATTGCAACTGCAGCCTTTTCGCAGAGGCGCAAGAAGGCGGTGACGCTCGTCGCCCCGCTTTTCCCGGAAAACGCCGATGTCCCCCTTGCGTTTCGACGTGCGGGGCTGGCGGAGGATATCCGCGCGGACGCCATATCCGTCGCGGCCTACATTGCGCTGGGGAGAGAGCTGCTGGCGGCACAGACGCTAAACGACAATTAACACCAACTTGGAGAGGACAATACAATGCTTGAGA
>JAFTAC010000482.1 GCA_017458805.1 Victivallales bacterium
GGTAAAGCTCCTTTTCTGTAAGTTTGTAAAGCTCAGCTGGTAAAACGCCATTTGGGTACTCCAATCCAGCAATGATGTCCTTTATGACAAATCCATCTGTTTTGAAGTATGGCCTTTCTCCATTGTAATATACAACATACCTACAATCCATAAAAACCTCCTTTTGCTAATAGCTAATTGCTAAATAGTTATATCGGCCAGATGAAGGTTCCGTTTTCCAGAAAATGCTTCAGCTGTTCAACGGACTGCTGGGATTTGCGCTGGACGGCCTCCGCTGTGTTGAAAGCGTTATGCGGGGTAAGGATGACGTTTTTCGCCTGGCTGAGCCTGTAGAGCGGAGAGGACTTGTCCAGCTCGGCATTGCTACGCAGGTTGGGACCAACCTTGGTTTCCTGCTCGAAGACATCCAGTCCCGCACCGCCGAGATGCCCCGATTCAATGGCCTCTGCAAGAGGCTTCAACGGAGTGAACTCGCCTCGCGCGATGTTGATGAGCAGTGCCCCTGGTTTGAGCATTGCCAGCTTTTCAGCAGAGAAGTAGCCTGCGTTGGCATCGGTCAAGTTCATGGCCACCGCCACGATATCTGCCCAGGGTGCGCCTTCTTCGAAGGAGACGTACTCCAAATCAGGCAGTCTTTTCACGAGGTCGATACCACGCACTTCCATTCTCAAACCGCGTCCGATAGAGACGATTTCAGAGCCGATTTTGCCCACGCCAATGACCAGCAGACGCTTGGCAGCCGCCTCACGCCCCGTTAGACCATCGCGCGCAAAGGAGCTGAAATGCGCCATTTGCTCGGGGAGACGGCGCAAAAGCGCCATCCAGAGGGTCAGTGCCTGCTCTGCCACGGAGCGGTTGCAGTAGAGCGGCAGATAGCCGCAGGCGGGAGCATTCGCCCCCGTTGCACGGCAGTAGCGCGTCAGGTGGTCGTAGCCCGTGCTGCGCGTCAGAATGGCCTTCAGCTTCGGTGCCCATTCAGGAGGTATCACCGACTGCGTGCGAATGGAGATAATGGGCGCTGGCGGCTCAGCGGAGCCATACTCCTGAATCGTCTTCCAGGTGAAACCGCTGTCCAGGGAAGAGGCTCCATTCGCCACAAGAGCGTTGTGCTCTTCTTCAAATGCTTCGTAGAAAAAGATGTTCATTGTCATTTAAAAATCGTTTCATTAATGGTTTTGCCGTTGGGAATGATAGGCAGGACCTTTTCGTGCTGAATGGTGATGCAGTTCAGCAGGAAAGGGCCTTTGGCAGAAAGCATCTCCGACAGCGCGGGCAGAAGTTCCGACTGCCTGGAAATGGTTTTGCCAGATATTTTATAGCCTTTGGCAATCTCCACGAAATCGGGGTATGGACCGTTGGCCTTTGAAAGCTTCAAGTCAGTGTTGCCGTGGCGACCGTTGCAGAAGATGTCCTCCCATTGCGACACCATGCCGAGGCACTGGTTGTTCAGGATGATCATCTTCAACGGAATGCCCTCGGCAAAGAGCGTCGCAAGCTCCTGGATGTTCATCTGGAAGGAGCCGTCACCATCAACCAAGATGACCAGCTCGTCTGGACAAGCAATCTTCGCACCGATGGCGGCGGGCAGGCCGAAGCCCATCGCACCAAGTCCGCCAGAAGTCAGCAATTGCCTTGGACGACTGTACTTGTAGAACTGCGCCGCCCACATCTGGTGCTGTCCAACACCTGTCACGATGGTCGCCTCGCCCTTGGTGACATCATACAGTGCCTTGACAACCTCCTCGCCGCTCAGCCTCCCATCGGAAGGCTTTTGCAGCACAAACTCATGCTGTTTCTTCCAGCTCGACACCTGCTCAAGCCAGGCTTCGCGCCCCCTGTAATAGGGGCGTTTCTGCATCAGCGATGTAAGAATGGATCGGGCGTCAGAGACAATCGCCAAATCCGCGTGCTTGTTCTTGTCAAGCTCGGAATCATCGATGTCGATGTGGACGATTTTCGCATGCGGTGCAAAGGCGCTGATGTTGCCCGTGACACGGTCGCTGAAGCGGACGCCAATGGCCAGCAGCAGGTCGCACTCGTGGACGGTCTTGTTCGCGCCGTTGAGCCCGTGCATGCCTATCCACCGCAGGCTGAGCGGATGGTTTTCAGGGAATGCGCCAACCCCCATCAGGCTTGTAACCACAGGCATTTTCCACACCTCCGCAAACGCCAGCAACTCCGCAGATGCATTGGAGTGGATGATGCCGCCCCCCGCAAAAATGCAGGGCTTTCGGCTGGCAATGAGTGCCTTGCGCAGTGTCTCAAGCGTGTTTTTGGAGACAGACGGCGGCAGGCAGAGCGCACGCAGATTCGGGCTTGTGGGAAAAACAGGATCGCCAGTCGCCGCCAGAATGTCGCAGGTGATATCGATGACGACGGGACCTGGGCGGCCGCTATGGGTCAATGCAAAGGCATCCTTGACTATTTCAGGCAACTCCTCCAGATTCATCACCAGATAGGAGTGCTTTACGATGGGGCGCGTCATGCCAATGATGTCCGTCTCCTGAAAGGCGTTTTTACCGATGAGCCTTTGATTGACCTGTGCGGTGATGGCGATAAGCGGGATGGAATCCATCCATGCGTCGGCGATGCCTGTGACGAGGTTGGTGGCGCCTGGACCGCTGGTGGCGATGCAGACACCTGTCTGCCCCGATTTGCGGGCAAAGCCGTTTGCCTCAAAGGCCCCGCCCTGCTCGTGGCGCGGCAATACAACCCGTATGCCCGAGCCAATCAAAGCCTGATGAATCAGCAGACTTGTCCCGCCAGGGTATGCAAATACCGTCCCAACACCTTCGTTTTTCAGGCATTGTATGAGTATTTCCGCACCGTTCATTTTTAGTGGTTAGTGGTTAATGATTAGTGATTAAAGGACTAGGGAGTAGTTAGTGGTTAGTGAAGAAATAAATGGAAAGCAATTTGGAAAGTAGTTTGAAGAGTGGTTAGTAGAGAGTTGAGAGTGAAGTAATCAATAGGAAGTAGTCTAACCACTAACCACTAATCACTAACCACTAATTTCTTTCCTGCTTCCGTATAGATTTCAACAGCCTGGCGGATTTCCGCGATGGGCGAATACTCCAGTGCGCTGTGTGCGACGCTGATGTCGCCAGGTCCGCAAACCACGCAGGGGAAGCCCTTGAGGGAGAGCTGGCCGCCGTCTGTGCAGTAGGCAACGGACTGCGGCGTGGCGTCCAGACCAAACTTGGCAACTGTCCCGCAGACGGTTTTCACAAACGGATGATCAACAGGCGTCTGCATGGCAGGCCCTGCGTGCGTCCACCCCAGTTCCACTGGGAAACCCAGGGCCTTTGTCGCATCATCGGCCAGTTTCTTGAATTGAGGAAGCGCGGCCCCTGCCTCTGGTACAAGTCGCATGTCGCAGGTGATTTTGCAGTAGTCAGGCACAATGTTTCCCTTTGTGCCGCCTGCAATCATGTTCGGAGAAAGCGTGCAGCCATTGGTGAAATGAGGGCTGGTCATCTTTGAAACCTGCGGAATACCAACCTCCTCCAGCCAGCAGAGCAGACGCCCCGCCTTGAGCACCGCGTTGTCTCCCAGTTCGGGCCTGGAGCCGTGCGCAGACTTCCCACGCACAATCAGTTCCAGCGTCCCGTGGCATTTATGAAACACAACGGGTTTGTTGCTTGTCGGCTCACCGACAATAAAGCCGTTGCAGGGCCATTTGCCGAGTTCAAGGAAGTATGAACCTTGGCAACCAGTTTCCTCTGAAGCACTTGCAACCATCAGCAGGTTGACGGGGGCTTTCTGTTCAATAAGCACGTCGCACGCTTTCAGCATGGCAGCCAGACTACCCTTTGTGTCGCAGGAGCCACGTCCATAGATGAAACCGTCCTTGATGGTAGGTTCAAACGGCGGGATGACCATACCGTCAGTTCCCACCGTGTCCAGATGTGCATTCAGCCCCAGACACGGGGTCCCTTCGATGCCACAACTATGGAAGCCTATGACATTCGGACGCTTGGGAGCGATGTATTGCTTTTCCACCTCCATGCCCAACGCGCGCATAAGCCCCTCAACATAGAACCCCATCTCCTCCTCCGTGGCAACGCGCTCGCCTTCTGCCTCCAGAGGCATCGTGTTGCGGCTGTCGATACGAATCATATCCGACAGTATTTCAATGACATCCTTTAACATTTCTCACTCCGTATTATCGCCGCGCTAAATAAGCCATACAGAACATTTGTTCTGTGCCCGCAAGCACAAGCTTGCGGTTATAGCCCCAGGAGCTTTTCAGCGTTGAGATGGGTAACCTTTTCGTAGATTTCCTTGGTAATGTGCTTTTCTGCAAGTGCTTGGTTCAGGAAGTTCTGGAGCATGATGAGGACATCGTTTCTGTTGCAGGGACGGCAGACATCCGTGCCGAAGAAAAGCCTGTCCTGGAACTCGTCCAAGAACTCGTATGCAAAAGATGGGTCGCGAGTTAGAGCGTTGCAGCCGCTGCCAGCGGAAAGATCGCCCAGCAGACCTGGGTACTTGCGCATAAGTTCAGACACACGCCCTGGCTTCACAACGGGTCCCTTCGGATAGCCGCCCCAGTTGCTCAAACTGACATCGGAGCTGATGTGTGCCCAGAAGGTTTGCGAATGCGCCAAGAACTTGAGGTTCGGGAACTTCTGCAAGACGAACTCAAGCCTAGGAAGACCTAGGTCATCGATGACACCATAGATATTGCCTTCGCGCGTGGCAATATGGAAGGTGACAGGCATCTCGTTCTTTTCAGCGTGCTTAAAGAGATTTAGGCAGCGCGGGTCTGTGAACGACAGATTGCAGGTCATCTCGCCAATTCCTTTGCATCCCTTTGCCTTGTAATGCTCTATAATATACGACAAATCAGAGGTTGGCGAGTTGTAGAGCATCCTTGGGTCAACATTGCAGAAAGGAATGAAGTGGCCTTTGCTTTCGGCAGCGATGTCCAAAACCTCTTCATTGGATTGCACAACCATCGTGTTATCAGGTCCAATGATAGGCAGAATCACACCATGCTCAATGCCGACGGACTTATGCATCTCCATCAAAATCTCTGGCCATACAAATGGCTCATTCCCTGGAGGAAGCGGAAAATCCTTCGCCTTCAAACAATGCCCGTGAATGTCAATAAACATCTTTCTTCTCCTTAATTGCCTGTTTTGTGCGCTGTTTTATTACCTGTTTTGTGCGCTGTACTTCAGTACAGCGTTTATTCTTCAAAAAACGACTTTTCAACCATAATGCAAAGTGCATGATAGACAGGAAGATGAAGTTCCTGAACAACGAAGGTCTCGCCAGCTGGCACCTTGATGCAGACATCGGCCAGCGAGGCCAGGCGACCACCTTTATATCCCGTCAAACCAATGATTTTCATACCGCGCATTTTTGCCACCTGGCAAGCCAGAGCAACGTTTTTCGCATTGCCCGAGGTGGAGATGCCCAGAAGCACGTCGCCTTTGCGACCCAGGGCATTCAGCTGCTGAGCAGGCCCCGTGTCGCCGCCCAAATCATTTCCAGCCGCCGTGAAGATGGCAGTCTGGTTCATCAGGCTCATGGCGCGGAAACCCATCTGGAGTTTCTCCGCCAGCTCCGAACCTTCTTGCTCGCCAAGAGCAACCAGTTTCTCCTTGTCCTCTTGAGGCAGTGGACGCTTCAACACAAACCCCTTAAGCAACTCGCCTACAATGTGATCGGCATCTGCTGCGCTCCCGCCGTTTCCACAGGTGAAAACAAAGCCGTCCTTTTCAAAGCACTCATATAGGATATTGTAGGCAGCCACGATATCCTCTGTGCAGTCACGCAGCACGGGATACCTTTCCAAAAGCTCTGCCAAAGCCATTTGCGTTTCTGTATTCATAGCCAAAAACAAAAAATAAAAAAAGCGTTTTTTTCAGTTGTCAAAATCATCTTTTACTACTATATTAGACAAACTGCATTTTTCTAGTTGAAAACCGAGTTTTTTAACTGGAAATACCAGGAAAGCCTTGTTGAAAACTTGGTGGAAAACCTGTTAAGATTCTGTTGATAATTTGTGAATAAAAAGTTATTCATCAAGTTATCAACAACTTTCTAACAGGTTATTATTATCCATAGTTCATTGAAAACAAACGGGTTGTAATTCACTTTCCAAAGTAGTCAACAAGCATAGTAATAAGAATAATCAACTTAAAATAGATATAGAGGGTATTGCAAAACTAGCGCGAAATGCGCTAAGAGATGGGCGCAGTGGCTAAGACGACGGCTCGAAGCCGCACGCACGTGCGGCAAGAGGCGTTGCCAACGCCAATGTGTTCATATCGACGCGCATTCCGATGATAGTTTTGCAATTACCTCTAAAGTATCAACCGAGGAGCGTTCATGAAAATCATCGTCACGAAAGAGAATCTTGCTTTGGCATTGAATAAGACCACCCGCGCCGCCAGCGCAAGGAGCGCCGCCATGCCCATCATGGCAAACGTCCTGCTGGAGGCCGAACAGGACAAGCTGACCCTTACCGCCACCGACCAGGAAATCGTCATCAAGACCTGGATTCCCGCGCTGGTGGAAGAGGCTGGTGCAACCACCTTGCCCGCCAAGAAGTTCCAGCAGATCATCGGCGCCCTGCCGTCTGCCGACATTACTATCGAGACCAATGACATGGATGTCAGTTCCATCTCCTGCAAAAGCAGCCGCTATAAGATGAACGGCATGAGTGCCGAAGGCTTCTCCGTGGCAGAGGCCGTGCAGTATGACTGGTCATTCAAGATGAAAATCAAGGAGATTATCCGAGGGTTCGTGAAGGTCAACTACGCCAAGAGCAACGATGATTCCCGCAAGCAGCTCAACGGTGTTGTCATGAGCATTCGAAGCGGTATCATGACCATAGCCGCCACGGATGGCCGTCGCCTCGCCGCCGTGGAAAACACCATCGAGGACGAAGGTGTGAAGGATGGAGACTACATCCTCCCGAGCCGCGCATCCAGCGAAATCTCAAGCTGTCTGGACGGCGACGACGATGTCATCGTCAGCGTCAACAGTTCCGACATCTCCTTCCAGACCTCCACGACGGTTCTTTCCACCAAGCTGGTGGTCGGCAACTATCCCAACTTCCGCCAGGTCATCCCTGAAAACTGCGGCTGCACGGTTTCCGTCTCCAGAACGGCATTGTCCGAGGCACTGAAGCGCGTGTCGCTGATTGTCACCGACAGCGCGGAATCTGTTAAGCTGACCTTCTCCAAAAATACTCTGACCATCTTTGCATCCAGTGCGGAGACAGGTGAATCGAGCGAAACTTTGGAGATTGCGTATGACAATGAAGACGAGGTTACCGTCTCCTTCAATCCTGTCTTCTTCCTCGACCCGCTGAAAGTGATGGAGGCCGACAACATCAACATCGAGTTTGGCAAGCAGTACTCGCCCATCAAGCTGACGGGCGATGAAGGCTTCCTCTATATGCTGATGCCCATGAAGGGATGAGGCTCCTATCTTGTGCGCATGGTGTAACCTCCGTCCTTAGTGCGCGGCGTGAAGCCGCGCACATGAAGAGCCTATGATTTCACGTATTCATCTCATACACTATCGCAACTATGACGATTGCGTCATAGATTTCGATTCAGGGATGAATGTGCTTGTGGGGCGAAATGGGCAGGGGAAGACCAATATACTTGAGGCAGTCTATTACCTTTCACTGCTGCGTTCCTTTCGTACTTCGAACGTGAATGAGCTGCGCCAGTGGAAGAGCAACTTTTTCACTGTTTCAGGTGTGATACCGTCGCAGGTGGGGCCTGCGGACGAGGTGGCGGTGTCGTATGGTGCGGAACGGCGGCTGACCGTCAATGGCGTGCCTGTCTATCGTGCCAGCGATTTTGTCTTCAAGTTCATCTGCGTGACATTCATACCCGAGGACTTGGATTTGGTGCAGGGGGCGCCGTTGCAGAGGCGGCGGTTTCTCGACATCGCCATTAGCCAGACTTCGCAGGAGTATCTTCATAATCTCCAAGGATATGCTGCGGCTTTGAAAAGCCGAAACGCCTTGCTGAAGCAGCCTGAAAAGTACGACAAGTTGACGGTCACGGCATACGATACACTCTTGGCACGGAATGGAGCCGCCATCGAGGTGGCAAGAATCGCCTTTGTGCAGAAACTGAATGAACGGCTGATGGAACTGTCTGGCAAGCTTCTGGAAGACAGCAGGTTGTTGCGCCTCAAGTACATGTTCCGCCTGGGGAACAATCTCCTTCAGGAGCATCATCTTGACCAAAATGAGCTGGAAGCCGCTATCCGTGAAGGACTTGAGAAAAACTATGAGCGGGATTTGCAGAATGGAAGCACAAGCATAGGACCTCATCGTTCCGATTTCACTTGTATCTTGGGTGATGCGAATATGGGCAGTTATGCATCCCAAGGCGAGTGTCGCCTGGGATCGCTTTCCATTAAATTGGCTTGTCTGGATGCTGTTCGCGAGGTGAGGGGTTCCAACGATGTCACTCTTCTGGTGGATGACGTGACAGGCGAACTGGATGAAAACCGCAAAAACCGCTTCTTCTCCGTCATACGCGAAGTGGGTCAGGTGCTGTTTGCATGTACGGAGGTGCCACATGGTTTCAATGAAAAGGCAAAGTATTTCAACATCAATGCAGGGTCGGTAAGAGTCTAATGGAAAAAAAGTCGTCGGTTATGTGTGTTATTGCGTTGCTGTTGGGCATAGCTCTCTTCAGCACGGTTGAAATTGCGGGCAAAGTTATAGGCAATATCGCGAAGATTGAATCCTTTGTGATGGTGTTTGTGAGGTTTTTCGTGACAGGCATCGTGCTGGTTGCCGTCAGTCTGCCTGGGTATTTGAAGCACAACAAACTGACGCGAAGCGATTGGGGCGTGTTTCTGCTGAATGGCTTCATCGGCATTGCCGCCTCCATCACGCTTTTCCATATTGGCATCGACATGTTCAAAAATGCCTCTTCTGCTGCGGTGGTGTTCAGTGCCAACGCGCTTTTCACGGTGGTCATGGCGAGGTTCATCAACCATGAAAGATTGACGTTATTGAAGTGTCTGGCTGTGCTGCTGGGGCTGGCGGGCATCAGCCTGTTTATCTTTGAAAAGGGGAAGCCGGATTTGCAGGTGCTGGGTTCCATCGGCGTGATGTGCGGCTCGGCTCTTCTCTTCGGAGTCAGTGTCTGCATCACGCGCAAGGTCGTGAAAAGGTATGGTGCGATGCTGTTTATGGGCATGTCATCGCTTATAGGCTCCATCATCACGTTGCCATTAGCTTTATTTACTATGAATGAAGGAGTTATGGAACGGCTTCACGCCACGTTCTGGCCGATGTGCTATATGGTGCTGATCGGAACGACCCTCGCTTATTTCCTCTACTACTATGGACTTTCGGGAGTTTCTGCTTCCAAGGCCAGCATCGCATTTTTCATGAAGCCAGTTCTTGCATGCATTTTCGCCCGCATCTATCTTGGTAATGTCATGAACGTCTGGACCATCACAGGCACCATAATCATCGTTTTCGCCATGAGCTTGACGTTGATAAAGGAGAAGAAGCCAGAA